>NZ_JBILQU010000006.1:0-62775 GCF_044373035.1 Limnohabitans sp.
GTGGTCAATTTCATTGCCCACGGCATCCGCAAGACCGATCCGCCCGAGGCGACCAAATCCGACGCGCCCGCGAGCTCCGAAACCGAAGAGGCCAGCGGTGGTGAGCGCAACGAAAAAGCCTCACCCCTGGAGCAATACACCAACAACCTGAACCAAGCTGCCAAAGACGGCAAGATCGATCCGCTGATTGGCCGTGAATACGAAGTCGAGCGTACGATCCAGATCCTGTGCCGCCGTCGCAAGAACAACCCGCTGCTGGTGGGCGAAGCCGGTGTGGGTAAAACAGCGATTGCTGAAGGTCTGGCTTGGCGCATCACGCAGGGCACTGTGCCCGACATCCTGGCGGAAGCCACGGTGTATTCGCTCGACATGGGCGCACTGCTGGCAGGTACCAAGTACCGCGGTGACTTTGAACAGCGCCTCAAAGGGGTGCTCAAGTCGCTCAAGGAAAAACCCAACGGTATCCTTTTCATCGACGAAATCCACACCCTGATCGGTGCGGGTGCGGCCTCGGGCGGCACCTTGGACGCCTCCAACTTGCTCAAGCCAGCCCTCTCCAGTGGCCAGCTCAAGTGCATCGGCGCGACCACTTTCACCGAATACCGAGGCATCTTTGAAAAGGACGCTGCTTTGTCGCGTCGCTTTCAGAAAGTGGACGTGGTTGAGCCCACGGTGTCGGAGACGGTGGACATCCTCAAGGGCCTGAAAAGTCGTTTTGAAGACCACCACAGCGTCAAGTACACCATTGCCGCCTTGCAGGCTGCCGCCGAGTTGTCGGCCAAGTTCATCAACGACCGCCAGCTGCCCGACAAGGCGATTGACGTGATCGACGAAGCCGGTGCTGCCCAACGCATCCAGGTCGCATCCAAACGCAAAAAGACGATTGGCAAAGCCGAGATCGAGGACATCGTGGCCAAGATCGCCCGCATACCGCCCGCTAACGTGTCCAACGACGACCGCAGCAAGTTGCAGACCATCGAGCGTGACCTCAAATCGGTGGTGTTTGGTCAGGACAAGGCCCTTGAAGTGTTGGCCTCGGCCGTCAAGATGGCCCGCTCGGGCCTGGGCAAGACCGACAAGCCGATTGGCTCCTTCCTGTTCTCGGGCCCCACCGGCGTGGGCAAGACCGAGGCGGCCAAGCAACTGGCTTACATCATGGGCATTGAGCTCATTCGCTTTGACATGTCCGAGTACATGGAGCGCCATGCGGTGAGCCGCCTGATCGGCGCGCCTCCGGGCTATGTGGGTTTTGACCAAGGTGGCCTGCTGACCGAAGCCGTGACCAAGAAGCCGCATTGCGTGCTCTTGCTCGACGAAATCGAGAAGGCCCACCCGGACATCTTCAACGTGCTGCTGCAGGTCATGGACCACGGCACCTTGACCGACAACAACGGGCGCAAGGCCGACTTCCGCAACGTGATCATCATCATGACCACCAACGCGGGGGCCGAGACCATGAACAAGGCCACCATCGGTTTCACCAACCCGCGTGCAGCCGGGGACGAAATGGGCGATATCAAACGCTTGTTCACCCCCGAGTTCCGCAACCGCTTGGATGCGATGGTCAGCTTCAAGCCCCTAGACTCACAGATCATCCTGCGCGTCGTGGATAAATTCTTGCTGCAACTGGAAACGCAGTTGGGCGAGAAAAAGGTGGAAGTCACCTTCACCGACGCCTTGCGCAAGTTCTTGGGCAAAAAGGGCTTTGACCCGCTCATGGGTGCGCGTCCGATGCAGCGCCTGATCCAGGACACGATTCGCAAGGCCTTGGCCGACGAATTGTTGTTCGGGCGCCTGACCGAGGGGGGTCGCCTGACGGTGGACATCGACGACAAGGACGAGGTCTTGCTGGACATCACGCCCAATCCGAAAAAGGAAAGTCGCGCGTCGCGGTCGGAGCCTACCGAGCCAGAAGAAGCGACCGCGGATTAAGACCCGTGTCAGCGTCCTGGCCCCTTTTTCGGGGGCGGGTTCACCACAAAGGCGCTTCGGGGCCTTTTTTGCAGGTCAAAAGCAGTTGCTTGTCGGCTGTTGGCTTGTCCTTACCTGCGGCGGCCGCTTCCCAGTAAGTTGCCCAGTACGCCGCGCACGATTTCCCTGCCAATGGCCGAGCCCACCGTGCGCACGGCACTTTTGACCACCAACTGGGCCACCCCGTCGCGTTGCCCACCCCGCGGGCCTGAGCGGCCAAACAGCAGGTCTGACAGCCCACCCATCAGGCCACCGCCGGCCGGCTCGGCCGCAGTTGCGGTTTGCCCAGGCAAGGGACGGATGGTGTTGGCTTGGCCGGATGCAGTGGCCTGACCCTTGATTTTTTCGTAAGCCGACTCCCGGTCCTGGGCTGGTTCGTACACCCCGGCCACCAAAGAGCCTTGAATCAGCGACTGGCGCTGGTCAGGTGTGATGGGGCCGAGTTGGCTGCCCGGTGGCAAGACAAACACGCGTTCGGTCTCGCAGGGACGGCCCTTGGCGTCCAGAAAGCTCACCAACGCCTCGCCCACGGCCAGCTCGGTGATGGCCGCCTCAATGTCCAGTCCTGCCTTGGGGCGCATGGTTTGCGCGGTGGATTTCACGGCTTTTTGGTCGCGAGGTGTGTAGGCGCGCAGGGCGTGCTGCACCCGGTTGCCCAGCTGGCCCAGCACGCTGTCGGGGATGTCCAGCGGGTTTTGCGTGACGAAGTACACTCCTACGCCCTTGGAGCGCACCAGGCGCACCACCAGCTCGATCCGCTCGACCAGGACCGCTGGCGCGTCCTTGAAGAGCAAGTGCGCCTCGTCAAAAAAGAAAATCAGCTTGGGTTTTTCCGGGTCGCCGATCTCGGGCAGCACCTCGAACAACTCCGACAGCATCCACAGCAAGAAGGTGGCGTACAGGCGGGGTGAATTCATCAGCTTGTCGGCCGCCAGGATGTTCACCACCCCCTGGCCTTGTGCGTCGGTCTGCATGAAGTCTTCGATGTTGAGCATGGGCTCGCCAAAGAACTGGTCACCGCCCTGGGTCTCGATTTGCACCAAGCCGCGTTGGATGGCCCCGATGCTGGCGGCGCTGATGTTGCCGTACTCGGTGGTGAACTGCTTGGCGTTGTCGCCCACGTACTGCAGCATGGCCCGCAGGTCTTTCATGTCCAGCAGCAGCAAGCCGTTGTCGTCGGCGATCTTGAACACCAGGTTCAGCACCCCGGCCTGGGTGTCGTTCAGGCCCAGCATGCGCGTGAGCAGCAAAGGCCCCATGTCGGAGATGGTGGCGCGCACCGGATGACCTTGCTCGCCAAACACGTCCCACAAGGTGGTGGGGCAGGCCAGGGACTCGGGCAGAGCAAGCCCTCGTCCTTGCAGCACGGCGGCCAGCTTGACGCCGATCTTGCCGGCTTGGCTGACTCCGGTCAGGTCGCCTTTGACATCGGCCATGAAAACCGGCACACCGATGCGGGAAAAGTTTTCGGCCAGGGTTTGCAGAGTCACGGTTTTGCCGGTGCCGGTGGCGCCGGTGATCAGGCCGTGGCGGTTGGCCAGACCCGGCAGCAGGTGACACTGCGCCAGGGTATTTTGAGCAATCAACATCGGATCAGCCATCGAAAATCTCCTCCTCGGCGTGAAAAGTAAAATCAAGCCTCTAGGTTAAATCAACATTCAAGGAATTTCCGATGGCTGGCCACAGTAAATGGGCAAACATTCAGCACCGCAAAGGGCGGCAAGACGAAAAGCGCCAACGGATCTGGACCCGCGTGGTGCGGGAGATCATGGTCGCGGCCCGCTCGGGCGGCGGCGACGTCAGCGCCAATCCCCGCCTGCGCCTGGCCATCGAGAAGGCCAAAGCGGCCAATATGCCAGCCGACACCATCAAGCGCAACGTGGACAAAGCCACTGGCAATCTGGAGGGTGTGACTTACGAGGAAATCCGATACGAAGGCTACGGCATTGGTGGCGCGGCCATCATCGTGGACACCATGACCGACAACCGGGTGCGCACCGTGGCCGAAATGCGCCATTCGCTGAGCAAGCATGGCGGCAACTTGGGCACAGAGGGCTCGGTGGCGTTCCAATTCAAACACTGCGGTCAACTCATCTTCGCCCCCGGCACTTCGGAAGATCGGGTCATGGAGGTGGCGTTGGAAGCCGGTGCCCAAGATGTGCTCACCGACGAGGAGGGCGCGATCGAGGTCTTGACCACACCCGCTGATTTTGAGGCCGTGAAAAACGCGCTGGAGTCCGCTGGACTGGTGGCCGAGATGTCCGAGGTCACTTGGCGTGCCGAAAATTCTGTGTCTTTGTCAGGCGATGAGGCCGTCAAAATGCAGAAATTATTGGATATATTGGAAGACTTGGACGATGTGCAAAACGTTTTCCACAACGCCGAATTTGAAGATTAAGGAAGTTGGATGAAAGTATTGGTCGTTGGCAGCGGTGGCCGTGAGCACGCCATGGCTTGGAAACTCGCGCAGTCGCCCAAAGTGCAGCTGGTTTATGTGGCACCCGGTAATGGCGGCACGGCCAAAGACAAAAACCTGGTCAATGTGCCGATTACTGACTTGGCGCTGCTGCGCCAGTGGGCTTTGGACAATGGCATCGGTCTGACCTTGGTGGGCCCCGAAGCTCCCTTGGCGGCGGGCATTGTGGACGATTTTCGCGCCCATGGCTTGCGGATATTCGGCCCCACCCAGGCCGCCGCTCAGATGGAAAGCTCCAAGGCTTTTTCCAAGGCCTTCATGCAGCGCCATGGCATCCCCACCGCCGAATTTGAGACCTTCACTGACCCGGCTCTGGCCCACGCCTACGTGGACCGCCAAGGCGCACCCATTGTGGTCAAGGCCGACGGCTTGGCCGCAGGCAAAGGGGTGGTGGTGGCCATGACGTTGTCCCAGGCGCATGAGGCGATTGATTTCATGTTGCTCGATAACACGCTCGGTGTGGCGCACAACGCAGGCGGTGCACGCGTGGTGATCGAAGAGTTCTTGCAAGGCGAAGAAGCCAGTTTCATGGTGCTGTGTGACGGCAAAAACGTGGCGGCCCTGGCCACCAGCCAGGACCATAAACGCTTGCTGGACGGCGACGAAGGCCCCAACACGGGCGGTATGGGGGCTTATTCTCCTGCCCCTGTGGTCACGGCCGAGGTGCACGCCCGCGCCATGCGTGAGGTCATCTTGCCCACCATTCGGGGCATGGAAAAAGACGGCATCCCCTACACCGGCTTCTTGTATGCAGGCTTGATGATCGACCCGCAAGGCCGCATCAAGACCCTGGAATTCAACTGCCGCATGGGCGACCCCGAGACCCAGCCCATCTTGATGCGCCTGAAGTCCGATCTGTTTGAAGTGCTGATGGCGGCGACCGGCGAGGGCCTGAATCAATTGGAGATGGAATGGGACCGGCGCGTGGCGCTGGGGGTGGTCATGGCCGCCGCGGGTTATCCGCTGGACCCACGCAAGGGCGATGCCGTGACAGGTCTGCCCAAAGACTTGAACGATGCCATGGTGTTCCATGCGGGCACCACCGAAAAAGACGGTCAAATCCTGACCTCTGGGGGGCGTGTGCTGTGCGTCACGGTGCTGGCTGACTCGGTCAAGCAAGCGCAGCAAAAGGCTTACCAGGAGGCGATCCCAATTGCCTTTGAAGGCATGCAGATGCGCCAAGACATTGGTTACCGCGCCATCAAAAACTGAAGCCACACTTACGCCATGCGCAGTTTGTCCGACCACCCCGTGACCTTCAAAGGCTCCTCCTTGGCCAGCTGGGTCTTGAAACTGCTGGGTTGGCATGTGGACTTTGAGGGTTTTCCGACCCGTCAGGGCGTCGCAGTTTTTTACCCCCACACCAGCAATTGGGATTTTCCGATCGGTATGCTGGCCAAATGGGCACTGGGCGTTCCGGTGCATTTTTGGGGCAAGGATTCGTTGTTCAAATTTCCACTGGTCGGTGCCTGGCTTCGGTATCTGGGCGGCATCCCGATTGACCGCAGCTCGTCAAAGGGCGTGGTCGGACAGATGGTGCATGTTTTTGAGCAACACAAGCAAAACGACCAGTTTCTCTGGTTGGGTTTGGCGCCCGAGGGCACACGCCAACATACACCGGGCTGGCGCAGCGGTTTTTACCAACTGGCCCTCGGGGCGCAGGTGCCCTTGGCCTTGGTCAAGCTGGACTGGGGGCGGCGTCGTTTTGGCGTGGTCGATTTTTACGACCTGACGGGACATGTTGAGCAAGATTACGCCCACCTGGCCCAAGTCTATGCAGGGGTGACGGGCTTTCATGCGCACCTGATGGGGCCCATCATCCCGTGGCGCCCTGTTCAGGTCGATCAGCCTTTCCCGCCAGAGACCACAACCATTTCCTGAAAACCTGACCACGTCTGTCTCCACCATGAGCACCAGCTTTCAACTCGGCACCGTCAAGAACTATCTGCTGGGCCTGCAGTCGCGCATCACCGGGGCCTTGACAGATCTTGATGGCACCCCTTTCCTGACCGACGCCTGGCAAAAAGACCCTGGCGAAAAACTCCAGGGCAATGGCATCACCCAGATTCTGGAAGGTGGGCCCATTTTTGAACGGGCTGGTTGCGGGTTTTCGCACGTCACCGGGCCACAGCTGCCGCCCTCGGCCACCCAGCACCGCCCAGAGTTGTCCGGCTCGGCCTTTGAGGCGATGGGCGTGTCCTTGGTGTTTCACCCGCGCAACCCCTATGTGCCCACCGTGCACATGAACGTGCGCATGATCGCGGCCAAACCCGAGGGCCGGGCGCCCGTGGCCTGGTTTGGCGGTGGCATGGACCTGACGCCCTACTACGGTTTTGACGAAGACGCGGTGCATTTTCACCAGACTTGCAAGGACGCGTTGTCCCCGTTTGGCGAGGGTTTGCACCCTCGCTTCAAGACCTGGTGTGATGACTATTTTTGTAACAAGCATCGCCACGAGCAACGCGGAGTGGGGGGCATTTTTTTCGACGATTTTTCTGAACTGGGCATGGACCAGAGCTTTGCCATGCTGCAAAGCGTGGCTGATTCACTGCTGACGGCCTACATGCCCATCGTGATGCGCCGCAAGGACTCACCCTATGGCGAGCATGAACGTGACTTTCAGCTCTACCGCCGTGGCCGCTATGTGGAGTTCAACTTGGTCTGGGACCGGGGCACGCATTTCGGTTTGCAGTCCGGTGGCCGCACTGAATCGATCTTGCTGTCCATGCCGCCTGAAGTTCGCTGGTCTTATCAGCGCCAGGATCCGCCGGGATCGCCCGAAGCGCGCTTGCTCAGCCACTTTCTGGTGCCCAAGGACTGGGTTTGAACCTGCCGACTGCGATGCCCAACGTCAAGGCTGGCATGCAGCGCCTGGGTGTTTTTGGTGGCGCTTTTGATCCGCCGCACTTGGCGCATGTGGCCTTGGTGGAGGCGGCCATCGAGCAGTTGCAACTCCAGCAAGTGCGTGTTTTTCCCACGGGTGATGCTTGGCACAAACCACGTCAGTTGTCTGATGCCGTCAACCGGGTGGCCATGACCCGACTGGCCTTTGCACATTTGCCGCTTGTTGTGGTGGACGAGCGCGAAACTTGCCGATCCGGTCCCAGCTACACGGTGGACACCCTGCATGAGTTGCAGAACGAATATCCGCAGGCGCAGCTGTTTTTGCTCATTGGTGACGACCAGCGGCGGTCCTTGCCGTCCTGGCACCAAATCGGTGAAATCGGGCGCATCGCTATAATCTGCGCCGCAGACCGTGATATGGCCGTGCGTGCCTGGAACGAAGAATCAGGCGCTGCACCTACAAATCCACCCCTTTCAGACACGCTGCAAGCGCGCATTCGCACTCTGGACATGCCGCTGATGCCCCACAGTGCCACGGACATCCGTGTGCTGGCGGCCACAGAGCAGGCCTTGACAGGCTTGGTACCCCCCGCTGTTGAGCGCTATATTCACGAACACCACCTTTACAGGCCCCATTGATGACCGATAACGCAGCCAAAAAAGACATTCAAAAACTCCAACGAACCATCGTGGACGCACTGGAGGACGTCAAGGCCCAAGAGATCCAGGTGTTTGACACCGAGCACCTTTCCTCCTTGTTTGAGCGGGTCATCATTGCCTCGGGTACGTCCAACCGCCAGACCAAGGCCCTGGCCGCCAGCGTGCGTGACAAAGTGCGCAACGCCGGCTTTGGCAAACCCCGCATTGAGGGCGAAGACAACGGCGAGTGGATCATTGTCGACTGCGGCCCAGCCGTGGTGCACGTCATGCAGCCCACCATTCGCACCTATTACAACCTGGAACAAATCTGGGGCGGAACGCCCGTACGCCTGAAGTTTGGTGCGCCCAAGCCTGCCGTAACAGCAGAGGTCAAGGGCCACATCAAGAACTCGGTGGCGAAAAAAGCCACGGGCAAAGCTGCCGCCAAATCTGCCGAGGCCAAACCACCCGCAGCCAAGAAGCCGGCAGCCAAACCCGCATTGAAAGCACCGGCCAAATCGGCCAAGCCAGCGGGCAAGGCACCCGCTAAAACCACCGCTAAACCCGCTACTGAAACAGCAGCCAAGTCGACTCCGAAAGCCAACAGCCCCACCAGCAAGCCCACGTTGAAGACAGTGGGCAAGCCCACGGCCAAATCAGCTGCCCAACCGGCAGCCAAAAAACCCCCAGCCCGCAAGCCCGTGCAAGCGGCCACCCGCCGAAAAGCCGATTGATCCTGAATGAAGCTGCTGATCGTTGCGGTTGGCCTGCGTGTGCCGGATTGGGCGCAGACCGCTTGGGACGACTACGCCAAACGCTTTCCGCCTGAGCTCAAGGTCGAGCTCAAAGCCGTGAAAACCGAGCCTCGGGGCTCCAAAACCTTGCCCAACCTGTACGCGGCCGAGCGCCAGCGCATCGAAGCGGCCATTCCCCGTGGCACCCGCATCGTGGTACTCGACGAGCGCGGCACCCACCTGACCACGCAAGCCTTGGCCATCCGCCTAACCAGCTGGCAGTTGGGGGGCGACGACGTGGCCTTGGTCATTGGTGGCCCCGACGGGCTGGAGCCCGAGTTTCGCCAGGCAGCGCACGAGCGCATCCGCTTGTCCGATCTGACCTTGCCTCACGCCATGGCCCGCGTTCTGTTGATCGAGCAGCTCTACCGCGCCTGGTCCATCAACGCCAACCACCCCTACCACCGCGAATGAGCGACTTCATTTACCTTGCCTCTCAAAGCCCTCGGCGCAGCCAGCTCCTTGACCAGATGGGCGTGGCCCACAGGTTGCTGCTGGCCTCGCCTGAAGAGGACGCCGAGTCTTTGGAAGATGTGCGGGGTGCGGAAGCCCCTGCACGCTATGTGGCGCGGGTTACAGCTTTGAAACTCGATGCGGCGATGCAACGGTTGAATCGTCAGGGCCTGCCTGCCGCGCCCGTGCTGTGCGCTGACACCACCGTGTGCCTGGGCCGGGATATTTTGGGTAAACCGACTGATGAGGCCGATGCCGTGCGCATTGTGAAACGGCTGTCTGGCCAAACCCACCGCGTATTGACAGCCGTTGCCGCACAAAAAGGGCACAAACGGGTGGCGACGGTGTCTCAATCGTGGGTGCGCTTTGCGCCCATGACACCCGCTCAGATCAAGGCCTACGTGGCCACAGGCGAGCCCATGGGCAAAGCCGGTGCTTACGGGGTACAGGGCAGGGCGGCTGCCCATATTGAACAGATCCGGGGCAGTTATTCAGGCATCATGGGTTTGCCGCTGTTCGAGACTGCCGCTTTGCTGCGGTCCTTGGGCTTGCGCTGTTGAGCGTTCTCGCAAGCCAAGGTGCTGATGGTGCCCTGTCGTTTTCCGAATTGTTTTTCTTTTTCCCATCTGATGCCCTCCATGCAACAAGATATTTTGGTCAATTGGTCGCCCCAAGAAACACGGGTCGCTGTGGTCGAATTTGGCGCGGTGCAAGAGTTGCATGTCGAGCGCACGCTGGAACGCGGTCTGGTGGGCAATGTTTATTTGGGCAAAGTGGCCCGTGTTCTGCCCGGCATGCAATCGGCCTTCATCGACATTGGCCTCGACAAAGCGGCTTTTTTGCATGTGGCCGATGTTTGGCAAAAACACGCCGAAGGCGAGGCGGCCTCAGCCCGCACGGGCCAGCCGCTGGTGCCGATTGAAAAACAGGTGTTCGAAGGCCGCGCCATCATGGTGCAGGTGATCAAGGACCCCATGGGGACCAAGGGCGCGCGCCTGTCCACCCAGATCAGCATCGCAGGCCGGCACTTGGTGTTCTTGCCGCAAGACGACCACATCGGGGTGTCGCAAAAAATTCCTTCTGAGCAGCGCGATGCGCTGCGCCAAAGGATGCAAGCTTTGGTGGGGCCTGCTGGCGGCGGATTCATCTTGCGCACCAACGCCGAAGACTCGAGCGACGAAGAGTTGCAAGACGACATCGCTTACCTGCGCAAGACCTGGACCCGTATCAAAGAGGCCTCTTTGCGGCAGCCGCCCGCCAACATCCTGCATCAGGACTTGACGCTGTTGCAGCGCGTGTTGCGCGACCTGGTGGGGGAGGCCACACAAAGCATCCGCATTGATTCGCAGGAGCAGTTTGCCCAGCTGCAGGAATTTGGCCTCGAGTTCATGCCCAAAGCGGCCGAGCGCCTGCAGCTGTACAAAGGTGAGCGCCCGATTTTTGACCTGTATGCCATCGACGAGGAAATTGCCAAGGCGCTGGGCCGGCGGGTGGAACTGAAATCGGGCGGTTACCTGATCATTGACCAAACCGAGGCGCTGACCACGGTGGACGTGAACACGGGCGGTTATGTCGGTGCGCGCAATTTTGAAGACACGATTTTCAAAACCAACTTGGAGGCAGCCCAGGCCATTGCACGGCAACTTCGCCTGCGCAACCTGGGCGGCATCGTCATTGCCGACTTCATCGACATGGCCCGCCCCGAGCATCAGGATGCAGTGCTGGCCGAGTTCCGAAAACAGCTCTCGCGTGACCGCGTCAAAACCATGGCCGGGGAATTTTCGTCACTCGGCTTGCTGGAAATGACGCGCAAGCGCACCCGCGAATCTTTGGCCCACATGTTGTGCGAACCCTGCCCGAGTTGCCAGGGCAAGGGCATCGTCAAGACGCCGCGCTCGGTGGTATACGACATCTTGCGCGAGATCCTGCGCGAAGCGCGTCAGTTCAACCCGCGGGAGTTCCGCATCGTGGCCACCTCGGCGGTCATCGATTTGCTGCTGGACGAAGAAAGCCAGCACCTGGCAGGCTTGTCGGACTTCATCGCCAAGCCCATTTCACTCCAAGTCGAGGCTGCTTTGGGGCCTGAGCAATACGACATCGTGCTGCTTTAAGGCCAGTCAGGCCTGCAGTTCAGGGGCCCATTCGCCTCGGTGGTGCAGTCGCGCATAGGCGCCACCGCGCGCCAGCAACTCGGCGGGTGCACCTTGTTCGACAATGTGACCGCTCTCCATCACGATGACCCGGTCGGCGTGCTCGATGGTCGACAGCCGGTGCGCCACGATCAAGGTCGTGCGGCCCTGCATCAGTTTTTGCAGGGCGTCCTGCACCAGCCGTTCGGATTCGTTGTCCAGTGCCGATGTGGCTTCGTCCAAAATCAAAACGGGTGCATCCTTGTACAGAGCCCGGGCAATCGCCAGGCGCTGGCGTTGCCCCCCCGAGAGCTGGTTGGCGTTGTGGCCTAAATCGGTGTCCATGCCTTGGGACAGGGTTTGCACATGGGACCACAAATTCGCCGCTTTCAGGCATTGTTGCACTTTGTCGCGGTCGGGCGTTTGGCCCAAGCTCACATTGGCCGCCAAGCTGTCGTTGAACATCACCACATCTTGACTGACCATGGCCAACTGGCTGCGCAAGCTGTCCAGTTGCCACAGCGGCAGCGGCACGCCATCGAGCAGCACCAGGCCACTGGTTGGGTTCAAAAAGCGTGGCAACAGTTGAATCAGAGTGGTTTTACCTGCCCCCGACGTGCCCACCAGGGCCACCGTTTCGCCCGGTGCCACGCTCAGTTGGATGTTCGCCAATGCGGGTGCACCGTCCGGGTTGAATTGCACGGACACGTCCTGCCACTCCAGGGCGCCGTTTGCCCGCTGCGTTTGGTGTTGGCCCTGGCTTTCTTCGGGCGCATCGTGCATCAGGGCCAAGCCACGCTCCAGCGCGGCCAGGCCCCGTGTGATGGGATTGGCCACATCGGCAAGCCGTTTGATGGGCGCGATCAGCATCAGCATGGCCGTGATGAAGGCCACAAAACCGCCCACCGTGGTCCCCGACCCGGCTTCGCGACTCTGCACCAGCGCGATCACCAGCACCAAGGACAGGGCAATCGCCGCCATGATTTGCGTCAGCGGCGTCATGGCGGCCGAGGCTACCGTGGATTTGAGGGCCAAGCGCCGCAGTCGCTGCCCCAGCGCATTGAAGCGACCCATTTGTTGCGCTTGGGCTCCGTGCAGGCGTACCAAGCGATGGGCCTGCACGTTTTCTTCCACCACGTAGGCCAGATCGTCGGTGGCTTTCTGGCTTTCCTTCGTCAGCCCATACAGGCGACGAGACAGCACTTTCATGATCCAGCTCAGACCCGGGGCCACGGTGAACACCACCAGCGTGAGCTGCCAGTTCAGCCACATCAAATAGCCAATCAGGGCCAGCAGGGTGAAACCGTCGCGGGTCAAGCCGATCAAGGCCGACACCAGCTGCGATGCACCAATTTGCACTTCGTACACCACGGTGTTGGACAAGGCGCTGGCCGACTGGCGACTGAACAGCGACAAATCGGCCCGCACCAGTTTGGCAAACAAGTCGCTGCGCAGTTTTTCCATGCCGTCATTGGTCACACGCGCCAGCGCGTACTGCGCCACAAAGTGCGCCAGACCACGCAGGCCAAAAAGGCCAATGACCACCAGCGGAATCGACCACAGCGGCAAACTGTTTTCAGCGAAACCGTTGTCCAGCAAAGGCTGAAACAGGGCAGGAATCAGGGGTTCGGTCAGGGCGGCGACCAAAGTGGCCCCAATGGCCAGCATCCAGACGCCACGTTGACGCCAAAAATAGGGTTTCAGGCGCAACAAACGCTGGGCAATGCCAGGCTGCGGGGTGTTGCCCGTGGGCGGTGTGGGGGCGGTTTGGGCTTCAGACATGGATTTTGCTATTCTAAGAGGCTGGACTGTCGCCTCGTGCTCTGCCGCCATGTGGTCTGCCGCGCAGTCTTAGGCGCTTGGGTGCGGTCATTGGTCAAAAAGAGGTCATCACGGTGTACGATTGGTGTTTTGAATCGTAACGCTCTGCTGTTGATGCACATGAACCTGTTTTGCACACCTGTCCGCCGTCTGGGTTCGCTGTTGATCTGGCTCTCGATGTTGTTGGCTGCCAGCAGCGCACTGGCGCAGTTCCGTGTCGAAGTCACGGGCGTGGGTCTGACCCAATTGCCCGTGCTGGTGGCGCCCTTCAAGGGCGAAGCCCAGGTCGGCCAGAAGATGTCCCAGATTGTGCAAGCCGACTTGGCCCGCAGTGGCCAGTTCAAGCCCTTGCCTTCAGAAAGTCTGGCACTCGACGAAATGAGCCGCCCAGACTGGTCGGTCCTGCGCCCCTTGTCGGCCGAGGCCCTGGTGGCGGGATCGGTCACGCGCCTGGCCAACGGCCGCTTCGATGTCCGGGCCCGATTGTGGGACGCGGTCAAGGGACAGGAAAAGTCCGATTTCAAGGACAACGTCACCGCGGCTGATTTGCGTTTGTCGGCCCATCGTGTGTCCGACTGGGTGTACCAGCAGCTGACGGGTACCCCCGGTGTGTTCACCTCGCGCATCAGTTATGTCACCAAATCCAGTGGCCGCTACAACCTGTGGATTGCCGATTCCGATGGGGAGGGTGCACGCTCTGCCCTCAGCAGTCCAGAACCCATCATCTCCCCCTCCTGGTCGCCCACGGGCACCCAATTGGCCTATGTGTCCTTTGAGTCACGCAAGCCCGTCGTGTATGTTCACGAGTTGGCCAGTGGTCAGCGCAGGGTGGTTGCCAATTTCAAAGGCTCCAACAGCGCACCGGCATGGTCCCCTGACGGCCGGTCGATTGTGGCCACGCTCAGCCGCGATGGTGGCTCACAGCTCTACCGGGTGTCCTTGCAAGGCGGCGAGCCCCAGCGCCTGACTGCGGGCAATATCAACACCGAACCGGCGTTTTCGCCGGATGGCAACACCTTGTACTTTGTCAGTGACCGGGGCGGTAACCCCCAAATCTACAAAATGCCTGCACAGGGCGGTCCTGCCGACCGGGTGACTTTTTCGGGCAACTACAACATCTCGCCTGCCATCAGCCCCGATGGTCGCTGGCTGGCCTATGTTTCTCGCTTGTCGGGCGGTTTCCGCTTGCACCTGATGGAGTTGGCCACAGGTCAGGCCACAGCGTTGACGGACACCAACGCCGATGAGCGCCCCAGTTTTGCCGCCAACAGCCGTTTGCTGGTTTACGCCACGCAACAAGGCGGTGAAGCCTTGATGACCACCACACTGGATGGGCGCATCAAAGCCCGCTTGGCTGTGCAAGGCGGCGACAT
This sequence comes from Limnohabitans sp., assembly GCF_044373035.1. GTDB lineage: Bacteria > Pseudomonadota > Gammaproteobacteria > Burkholderiales > Burkholderiaceae_C > Limnohabitans_A. Next base: position 14,501 of record NZ_JBILQU010000006.1, read on the forward strand.
CCGCGAGCCGCATTGGGGTCCGGTTCGTCCCTGAGTTCTGAATTTAAAATCTGTTTTTATCCATGAGGTTCAATATGAAAAAGCATTTCTGGTCGGTGTTGATGGTCACGGTGGCCCTGGCGGGCTGCGCCTCGGGCGTCAAACTCGATGATGTGCCCGTGGAAGACAAATCGGCCAAACCGAGCGTCGTGGGTGTTCAAGGCATTGCTGCTGGACAAGGTGGCGCTCAAACAACCAGCAGCGTAGCGGCTGTGTCTGTCGGCCAACCCGCGGCAGGCCAAGGCCCTGTCGGCATTGCCCATGTGGTGTTTTTTGACTACGACAGCTTTGTGCTTCGTCCCGAAGCCCGTCCCGTGATCGCTTCGCATGCCCAATTTTTGCAAGCCAATAAGCAGCGCAAAGCCAATTTGGAAGGCCACACCGATGACCGTGGTGGCCGCGAATACAACTTGGCCTTGGGTCAAAAGCGAGCCGATGCGGTGCGCCAGGCATTGAGCTTGCTGGGCGTCCCCGAGTCACAACTCGAAGCCGTGAGCTTTGGCAAGGAAAAGCCCTTGGCCAACGGCGCTTCTGAGGCCGATCAGGCGCAAAACCGCCGCGTTGAAATCCGTTATTGAGGCCTGACATGCAACACGTTCGATCGGTCTGGTTCAATGCCGCTATGGCGCTGACCCTTGGCTTGGCCGTCTTGTCCAGCCCTGCACATGCGGTTTTGTTTGGCGGGGACGATGAAGCGCGTCGGGCCATTCTCGATTTGCGCCAGCGTCTGGAGCAGTCTCAAAATGCCACCCGCGCTCTGATCGAGCAAAACGCGCAGTCGCAAAGTCAAACACAAAACCAGGCCAATGCCCAACTGCGCAGTGCGCTGCTGGATCTGCAAGGCCAAATCGATCGCCTCAAATCAGAACTGGCCCAAAGCTTGGGCGCACAAGAGCGCCTGGCGCGCGACCTGACTGAATTGCAGTTGCGTCAAAAAGACGTGCTCATCAGCGTCGATGACCGCTTGCGCCGCTTCGAGCCTGTACCCGCCACCATCGATGGCCGCGAAGTGATGGTTGATCCTGCTGAAAAAGCCGACCATGACAAAGCCATGGCACTGTTTCGTCAGGCCGACTTTGCTGCAGCCCAAGGTGCTCTGGAATCGTTTGTGTTGCGGCATGCCGCCAGCGCTTATGTGCCCTCGGCCCTGTTCTGGCTGGGCAACGCCCAGTACGCCAACAAGGCTTACAAAGAATCGATGGCGAACTTCCAAAAGCTGCTGAGCATGTCGCCGAATCACCCGCGTGCGGCCGAGTCCATGCTGGCGATCTCCAATGTTCAGATTGAACTCAAGGACATGAAGGCGGCGCGTAAAACTCTGGAAGATCTGATCGTTGCCTATCCTCAGGCCGAAACGGCGGGCACCGCCCGCGAGCGCCTGGCTCGCCTGCGCTGACATCGGATGGTTTTGTATTCTGTGGATGAAGTCCAGCAGTTGGTTTACCAGGTTCAGGGGGCCAGCTTCGCCTTGTCATTGATGGTGGGGGTGTTGATTCATCGGGGTCACTTTTGCACCATGGGGGCCATCAGCGATTGGGTGGTGATGCGCGACGCAACCCGCCTGCGGCAATGGGCATTGGCGGTGGCGGTGGCCACGGCCGGTTTCGGCTTGATGGCCTGGCTCGGCTGGATCAGCCCACTGAACACCATTTACGCCTCTTCTCAGTTGGTTTGGCTGTCGGCGCTTTCGGGTGGTGCCATGTTCGGTATCGGCATGGTGCTGGCATCGGGCTGCAGCAGCAAATCCTTGGTTCGCTTGGCGGCGGGCAACCTCAAATCCCTGGTGGTCTTGCTGGCCATGGCGGTTTCGGCGCTGGCGGCCATGCGCGGCTTCACGGCGGTGTGGCGCGTGCACGGGTTGGACACGGTGGCCATTGATTTGCCCTATGGCCCTTTTGTCGGGCAGTGGTTGTCTGCTTTTTGGGCGCTGGACCTGCGCACCGGCTTGGGCATCAGCGCAGCGCTGGTGTCTTTGCTCTTGCTGGGATGGATCGTCCAAGATCGCCGTTTCCACTCGGTGTTCAACTGGGTCACGGGTGCGGGTCTTGGCTTGCTGGCGGTGGCACTGTGGTGGGTCAGTGGTGTGATGGGTTTTGTGTCTGAACACCCGCAAACCCTGGAGCCGGTGTTCCTGGCCACCCAAAGCGGCCGCATGGAGGCGTTCAGTTTCACGGCACCTGTAGGCTTTTGGCTCGATGCCCTGCTGTATTACAGCGACGGCAGCAAACGGCTGACCCTGGGCATGGTCACGGTGGCCGGTGTTTTGGTGGGGGCTTGCCTGAGCGCATTGCAGCAAGGCAGTTTTCGTTGGGAAGGCTTCACCGACCGAGCCGATTTGGTTCGCCATTTGGTCGGTGGCGCGCTCATGGGCACAGGCGGCGTGCTGGCCATGGGGTGCACCTTGGGTCAGGGCCTGAGTGGGCTGTCGACCTTGAGCTTGGGCAGCCTGCTGTCGGTGCTGGGCATCTTTGCCGGGGCTTGGGCCGCTTTGCATTGGCAAATGCGCGAGGCTTGAGCCTTCTCATTCGCGCTTCGCCCTCGCTTTATTTTTTCCGAGACCAGTCCATGAGCCAGATGCCACAGATGGAAAAAGACGACGAGAACACTCGCCGGTTCGGCGGTCTTCAACGCCTGTACGGCGTGTTCGGTGCGCAGCGCATTCGGCAATCGCATGTCGTGGTGGTGGGGATCGGTGGCGTGGGCTCTTGGGTGGCAGAAGCCCTGGCCCGAAGCGGCGTGGCGCGTTTGACCCTGATCGACATGGACCACATTTCAGAGTCCAATATCAACCGGCAAATCCACGCGCTCAGCAACACCACGGGCCAATCCAAAGTGTTGGCCATGCAAGAACGCATTGCACTGATTCACCCGCAATGCCAAGTTGATGCAGTGGACGATTTTGTGAGCCCTGAAAATTGGCCTGCGCTGTTGCCCTGCATCCCCGATGCCCTGGTTGATGCCTGTGACCAGGTCAAGGCCAAAGTGAGCCTGGCGCGATGGGCACTGAGTGAAGGTGTGGGCTTTATCACTGTGGGGGCCGCTGGCGGCAAACGCCTCGCGCACAAGGTCGATGTAGACGACCTGTCGCGCGTCACCCATGACCCTTTGCTGGCGCAGTTGAGATACCAATTGCGCAAACACCATGGTGCCGCCAGAGGCGACAAACGCATGGGCGTTCAAGGCGTCTTCAGTCGCGAAGCCGTGGCCCCGCCAGATGCTTCTTGCGCCCTGGAAAGCGACGGCTCGCTCAACTGCCATGGGTACGGATCGGTGGTCAGTGTGACGGCCACCTTTGGCATGTGCGCGGCTTCAGAAATATTGAATTTTTTAGCGACCCCCTCTGAGCGGGTCAAAAAATGACGCTATAATTTGAGACTTGCCTAAGTGCACAGCACCTCTGCAAAGGGACCATAGCTCAGTTGGTAGAGCAGCGGACTTTTAATCCGTTTGTCGTGGGTTCGACCCCCGCTGGTCCCACCAAATTGAAAAGCACTTTGAACTTCGGTTCAAAGTGCTTTTTTCATGCCCGACTGTTCTTTATGCCGACATCTCTCAGGCTAGCGCGAGCCAAGTTGTGAACGCCAACGCATGACATGGCGAAAAAAATGCCGGATGGCAAATTCCTGCATGGGGGGTTCATGTGTGACGGGTCAAAGCGCTGTCGATGTGGTCTCTTCGAGCAAAGACGTCAGCGCCAGCCAGCGATCTTCCAGGGAGGCCACTTCGTCGGACAAGGCTTTAAGACGTCGACCCGCGTCGGCCATTTCGGAGGGGGATACAGGGGTGGTCAGCAACGCTTCCAATCGGGTTTTCTCGGTTTCGATGTTGGCCATGCGCTGCTCGTTTTGTTCCAGCTCGCGCTTGAGTGGGCGGGTTTGAGCGGCCAGTTGCTGGCGTTTTTGGGCGTCCTGTTTTCGCAGTTCGGCGCTGCTCAGGCCGGGTGTGCCGGTCTGCGTGACGGCCGAGCTTGACTCCTTGGCCGCAGGGGCTGCTGCGAGTGCAGGCGCAGCGCTCGAAGGGCTTGGGTCGTTGCGCGGCACGATGGCGCTTGCCGCTGGAACTGGTGCCGTGGTCGCCGTGACCACAACATCGCGGGCTGAATTTTTGGCCTCTTCGCGCAGGCGTTTGGACTCTTCCAACAGGTATTTCTGGTAATCGTCCAGATCGCCGTCAAAGGGCTCGACCTTGCCCCGACCCACCATCCAGAACTCGTCGCACACGGCGCGCAGCAAGGCGCGGTCGTGGCTGACCAGCATGACGGTGCCTTCGAACTCGTTGAGCGCCATCGACAGGGCCTCTCGGGTCGCCAAGTCAAGGTGGTTGGTGGGCTCGTCCAGCAGCAGCAGGTTGGGCCGTTGCCACACGATCATGGCCAGCACCAGTCGGGCTTTTTCGCCGCCGCTCATGGAGCCCACGGACTGCTTGACCATGTCGCCACTGAAGTTGAAGGTGCCCAGGTAGTTGCGCAGGTCCTGTTCGCGGCTGGGCTCGTTGCTGCCCAGCTCTTTGGACAGGCGAATCATGTGCTCCAGCGGATTGTCATTCGGGTGCAGCACATCGAGTTCTTGCTGCGCAAAGTAGCCGATGTTCAGGCCCTTGCCCTCGGTCAGCGTGCCGGCCAGCAGTGGCATGGTGCGGGCAATCGTTTTGACCAGGGTCGATTTGCCTTGACCGTTGGCCCCCAAAATACCAATGCGCTGGCCCGCCAACACCGATTTGCTCACGCCTTGCAAGATGGCTTTGGGCTCGTCGTCCACCACATAGCCAAAACTCGCGTCGCTGATGGCCAGCATCGGGTTGGGCAGGTTGTTGGGTTCCTTGAAGCCGAAGGTGAACTCGGCATCGGCCAGCAGCGGGGCCACTTTTTCCATGCGCTCGAGTGCCTTGACCCGGCTTTGAGCCTGCTTGGCTTTGCTGGCCTGGGCTTTGAAGCGGGTGATGAACTTTTGCAGGTGGGCGATCTTGTCTTGCTGCTTGGAGAACGAAGCTTGTTGCAGCTCCATCTGTTGGGCACGCAGGATTTCAAAGCCACTGTAGTTGCTGCCGTAACGGGTGAGTTTGGCGTGGTCGATGTGCAAGGTGACATCGGTCACGGCATCCAGAAACTCGCGGTCGTGGCTGATCACGATCATCGTACCCGCGTAGCGCTGCAACCAGGCTTCCAGCCAGACCAGCGCATCCAAGTCCAAGTGGTTGGTGGGCTCGTCCAATATCAGGATGTCTGACGGGCACATCAGTGCGCGGGCCAGCTGCAAGCGCATGCGCCAGCCGCCCGAAAAGCTGTTGACCGGGTTGTTGAGCTCGTCCACCCGAAAGCCCAGGCCCAAAATCAGGGCCTCTGCACGCGGCATGGCGTCGTGGTCCCCGGCATCGGCCAAGTCGGTGTAAACGTGGGCCATTTCCATGCCGTCGCCACTGGCTTCGGCCACCACCAAACGTTGGCGCAATTCGGCCAATCGGGTGTCTCCTTCCAGCACAAAGTCAGCGGCGGCTTGGTCGGTCTCGGGCATGTTTTGTGCAACTTGACCCATGCGCCACTGGCGCGGCATTTCAAAGTCGCCGCCGTCCTCGGTCAAGCTGCCGTTGAACAACGCAAACAAGGTGGATTTGCCCGCCCCGTTGCGCCCCACCAGACCGACTTTTTCGCCGGGGTTGAGGGTGACAGAAGCTTTGTCCAGCAGCACCTTGGTGCCTCGGCGGAGGGTGACGTTTTTAAGATTGATCATGAAAAGCAGTGTCCGGAACAGATGCCGGTATGGGGAGCAGGGTCAGTCTGGAGGGACTGACCTCTAAAAGCACAACCCGCCATTTTCGCCGATGTGTGTGTCGGTGAGATGGCGTGTTGAAAATTAGGTCGTTTCCCAGGCCTGCAGGCCGGGCATTCAAAAGCTGAGCAAGGCTTCGCGGGAGATCAACAGCACCTGATCGTCGCCCGCGCTGGTGTCCAGCCAGGCGACTTCGAGTTCGGGGAAGGCTGCGATGAAATGGTCGACTTCGTTTCCGATTTCCAGCACCAACAAGGCTTGCTCGCTCATACGTGATGGCGCATCCTTGAACAGTTGCCGCACAAAGTCCATGCCGTCGGTGCCGCCAGCCAACGCCAGTTCGGGCTCAGCGCGGTATTCGGCGGGCAGGGCGTCCATGCTGGCTTGGCACACATAGGGTGGGTTGCACAAGATGAGGTCAAACGGGCCCGGCAATGCACTCAGACCGTCGCTGTGGATCAGTTGGACGCGCGCTTGCAAGTCGTGACGCGCCACATTGATGGCGGCCACGGCCAGCGCATCATCGGAAATGTCCGCCCCGGTGACTTGCACCTCGGGCCAAGCCAGTGCCGCCAGCACGGCCAGGCTGCCGTTACCGGTGCACAGGTCCAGCACGCGGGTGGTTTGCTCGCTCAGCCAGGCGTCGATCGTGCCATCGGCCAGCACCTCGGCGATCAGGCTGCGCGGCACGATGGCGCGCTCGTCGATGTAAAACGACACGCCCTGCAACCAGGCTTCTTGTGTGAGGTAGGCGGCGGGTTTGCGGGTGACAACGCGTTCTTCGATCAGCGCAGCGCAAGCCGCCTGCTGTTCGGGCGTCACGGCCTGTTCTTTCACTTCGTCCAGATCGATGTCCAGCGGCAGGCCCAGACGCCAAAGCACCAGCCAGACGGCTTCGTCAAAGGCGCTCTGGGTGCCGTGGCCGAAAGCCACTCCCGCGTGTGCGAGCCGCTCGGAAGATGCCGCGATCAACCCCGACAGGGTCAAGGCGCTCATGCGGACAGGCCCGCGTCGAGGTGTTCCAGCGTGCGGCGGTAGATGGCTTTGAGAGGCGCGATGTCTGTCAGCGCTACATGCTCGTTGACCTTGTGGATGGTCGCGTTGGGCGGACCGAACTCGATGACTTGTGGGCAAATCTGCGCGATGAAGCGGCCGTCGCTGGTGCCGCCTGTGGTGGACAGCTCGGTGGTCAGGCCGGTTTCGTCGGTGATGGCTTGTTGAATGGCTTTGACCAAGCTGCCCGGTGTGGTCAAAAACGGCAGGCCGCCGAGGGTCCATTTCAGTTGGTACTGCAAGCCGTGTTGGTCCAGCACGGCCGTCAAGCGCTGCTGCAGGCTCTCGGGTGTGGATTCGGTGCAAAAACGGAAGTTGAAGTCCACCACGCAGTCGCCGGGGATCACATTGCTCGCGCCCGTGCCCGCATGGATGTTGCTGACCTGCCAACTGGTGGGTTGGAAGAAGGCATTGCCTTCGTCCCACCGAATGGCCACCAGCTCGGTCAGTGCCGGGGCCAAGCGGTGGATCGGGTTGTCGGCCAGGTGCGGGTAGGCGATGTGGCCTTGCACTCCTTTGACGGTGAGTTTGCCGCTTAAGGTGCCGCGTCGGCCGTTTTTGATCATGTCGCCTGTTTGCTGCACTGAGGTGGGTTCGCCCACGATGCAAAACTGTGGCGCATCATCCCTTGCCACCAAGGCTTTGCAGACCACCACGGTGCCGTCCAGCGCCGGACCTTCTTCGTCGCTGGTCAGCAAAAAGGCGAGGCCAAGCTTCGGCTCGGGATTGCTTGCCAGGAACTCCTGCACCGCCACCACCATGGCCGCCAGCGAAGTTTTCATGTCGCTTGCCCCTCGGCCAAACAACTTGCCGTCGCGGTGCGTGGGGGTGAAGGGGTCGCTGTTCCAGTGCGTGAGTGGCCCAGTGGGCACCACGTCGGTGTGGCCCGCAAAGGCCAGGGTCTGGCCCGAGCTGCCCGCCCGCTTGGCCCACAGGTTGCGCACTCGGAAGGTGTCGGGGCCGGAGTCCATGAATTCGCAGACAAAGTCCAGCGGCTTCAGGGCGTCGGCGATCAGGTCCAGGCAACCGGCGTCATCCGGGGTGACCGAGGGCTTGGAAATCAGCTGTTCGGCCAAGCGCAGGGTGTCGTGACAGGTGGTCATGTTCAAGCCTTTTTGGGGTGGGCGCGCACGAAGCGCGCGATGCGCTCGGCTGCTTCCAGGCATTCGGCCGTCTCGGCCACCAACGCCATGCGGATGCGGCCCTGGCCCGGATTGCTGCCTTTGAAGTCACGCGCCAGGTAGCTGCCGGGCAGCACCGTGACGCTCTCGTCCTGGTAAAGCGCCCTGGCAAACGCGGCGTCGTCGCCTTGCCAACCCGCAGGCACACCGGCCCACAGGTAAAAGCTGGCGTCGGGCAGTTTCACGTCCAGCACTTTGGCCAATACCGGCGTGATTTTGGCGAACTTGGTGCGGTACTGGTTGCGGTTGTCCACCACATGGGCCTCGTCGCCCCAGGCGGCCACGCTGGCCGCTTGTACCACCGGGCTCATGGCGCTGCCGTGGTAAGTGCGGTAGAGCAAAAACTGTTGGATGATGGCCGCGTCGCCCGCCACAAAACCGCTGCGCAGGCCCGGCACGTTGCTGCGCTTGCTCAAGCTGGTGAAGGCGATCAGGCGTTTGAAATCGGTGCGGCCCAACTGGTGGGCGGCTTCAAGACCCCCCAAAGGTGCTTCTTCGCGGAAATAAATCTCGCTGTAGCACTCGTCCGACGCAATGACGAAACCGTGCTGGTCCGACAGGGCAAACAGCTTTTGCCATTCCGGCAGGGGCATGACCGCGCCCGTGGGGTTGCCGGGGGAACATACAAACAAAAGCTGCGTGCGAGACCAGACCTCGGCGGGTACGCTGTCCCAGTCGCTGGCAAAGTTGCGCGCCGGGTCGCTGGGCACGTAATAGAGCTCAGCACCCGAGAGCAAGGCCGCGCCTTCGTAGATTTGATAGAAGGGGTTGGGGCTGACCACCGTCGCGCCCGGTCGGGTCGGGTCGATCACGGTTTGCGTCAGGGCAAACAGGGCTTCGCGCGAGCCGTTGACCGGCAACACCTGGGTAGCCGCATCCAGCTTCAGGTCATACCGTGTCTTGAGCCAGGCTGCACAGGCTTTTCGCAAGGCGGGCTCGCCTGCGGTGGCGGGGTAGGCCGACAAACCGGTCGACACCGCGGCCTTGAGTGCTTCCTGAATGAATGCCGGTGTGGCGTGTTTGGGCTCGCCAATCCCCAAACTGATGGGTTTGAGGGTGGGGTTGGGCGTGACGCTGGCGAACAGCTGTTTGAGCCGTTCAAAAGGGTAGGGTTGCAGCTTGGCGAGAAGGGGGTTCATGTCGCGATTATCCGGGATGAAGGGCGGCAGCTGGGCCTTGTGCTTGACAGCAGGTTTTTCGCCATGTCTGTCGGGTAACATTGGCTCTTTTAACGGTGTTGGCCATTGGGGCTGACCCCATCCTCTGATCTCGAACCGATCCGACCTCGAACAAAACTGCCGTGCGCCTCAATTCCATCAAGCTTTCGGGATTCAAATCGTTTGCCGAACCCACCAACTTCATGCTGCCTGGGCAGCTGGTGGGCGTGGTCGGGCCCAACGGTTGCGGCAAATCCAACATCATGGATGCGGTGCGCTGGGTGCTGGGCGAGTCCAAGGCGTCGGAGTTGCGTGGCGAGTCCATGCAGGATGTGATTTTCAACGGCACCACCACCCGCAAACCCGCCAGCCGCGCCAGTGTGGAGCTGGTGTTTGACAATGCCGACCACCGCGCCGGTGGCCAGTGGGGCCAATTTGCCGAGATCGCGGTCAAGCGCGTGTTGACCCGCGACGGCAACAGCAGTTATTACATCAACAACCAGCCGGTGCGCCGCCGCGACGTGCAGGATGTGTTTTTGGGCACGGGCTTGGGCCCACGCGCCTACGCCATCATTGGCCAAGGGACGATTAGCCGCATCATCGAGTCGCGCCCGGAAGAGCTGCGCTTGTTTTTGGAGGAAGCCGCAGGCGTGTCCAAATACAAGGAGCGCCGCCGCGAGACCGAAAACCGCCTGTCCGACACCCGCGAGAACCTGACCCGGGTCGACGACATCTTGCGTGAATTGAACGCCAATTTGGAAAAGTTGGAAAAGCAGGCCGAAGTGGCCCAGCGTTACAACAACTTGCAGGCCGACAGCACGCTCAAGCAGCATCAGTTGTGGTTTTTGAAGCGCCGCGACGCCGAGGCCGACCAAGGCCGCATGAAGTCGGACGTTGACCAAGCGGTCAATGCACTGGAATCGCGCATGGCCGATTTGCGGCACGTCGAGGCCGACCTGGAAACCATCCGTCAAGCGCATTACGCTGCAGGTGACGAGGTCAACCAAGCCCAAGGGAAATTGTACGAAGCCAGTGCCGAGGTTGGAAAGCTCGAAGCAGAAATCCGCTTTGTGGTGGAAGGACGCCAACGCGCCGAGCAGCGCTTGCAGCAGCTGTTGGAGCAAACCGCGCAATGGGGCACACGCAGCCAAGACGCGCAAGCCGAGCTGGAAACCCTGGCCGAGCAAGCGGCCACAGCCGAAGACCAGAGCATGACGCTGGCAGCGCAAGTTCAAGACCAAGCCATGGCCTTGCCCGACTTGGAAGAAGCCCTCCTCAAAGCGCAAAACGACGCCAATAACCAGCGTGCTGCTGTGGTGCAGGTGCAGCAGCAAATTGGCGTGCTCGCCGCAGACCAGCGCAACGTCGAAGAACAATCGCGCCAGCAGGACAACCGCCGCGAACGCTTGCTGACCGACCGCAACGCCTTGGCCGCGCCCGATGAAGCACGCCTGCAGCAGTTGCAAGAACAGCTGGCCGAGGCCGAAGCCCTGTCTGCTGAATCGGAAGCCCGGCTGCAAGACCTGCAAGAACAGGTGCCAGCCTTGGAAGAAGACCGCCGCACCCGCCAATCCGCCGTGAACACTGAATCGTCCCGCTTGGCCGATCTGAGCGCCCGCATCGAGGCGCTCAGGGCCCTGCAAGAGAAGGTGCGTACCGACGGCAAACTCAAGCCTTGGCTGGCCAAGCACGGTATGGACGGTCTGGAAGGCCTTTGGAGCCGCATCCACATCGAGCCCGGCTGGGAAAACGCCCTCGAATCGGCTCTGCGTGAGCGCTTGTCGGCGCTCGAAGTGTCACGCCTGGACATGGTGCGCGCGTTTGCCAATGACGCGCCGCCCGCCAAGCTGAGCTTTTTCAGCCCGCCTTTGGCAGCCAAAGCCGCTCCGCGAAGTGGCATGCCCTCAGGCTGCAAGTCCTTGGCCGAGTTGCTGCGTGTGCACGATGCCGGCTTGTCGGCATTGCTTGCCGATTGGCTGCATGGCTGCTACACCGCCCCCAATCTGGAAGACGCGCTGGCCTGGCGCAGTCAATTGCACGCGGGAGAAACCCTGTTGGTGCAGGCTGGCCATGCGGTTCAACTCAACAGCGTGGTGTTTTACGCGCAAGACTCCGAGCAAGCCGGTTTGCTGGGCCGCGCTCAAGAGATCGAGAACCTGGAAAAGCAGCTGCGCGCCCAGACCCTGATTTCTGAAGAAAGCCGCAGCGCCCTGGTGCGGGCCGAAGCGGCCTATGCCGATGCCTCGCAGCGCCTGATCACCGTGCGCCGCGAAGCCAGCGAAAGCCAGTCACGCACCCACGCGCTGCAGGTTGAGACCCTTCGCCTGTCGCAGTTGGTGGCCCAAACCCGCGCCCGCAGCGAGCAGATCAACAACGACTTGGCCGAAATCGAGGCTTTACTGGACGAGCTGCAAGAGCGCCGCGTCACCGCCGAAGCCCGCTTTGAAGAGCTGGACATGCAGCTGGCCGACACGCAAGAGCGCCACGCCCAGTTGGATGAACGCGTGATCGAGGCCGAGCGCAAGCTGTCCGAATGCCGCGAACAACAGCGCAGCCTGGAGCGCCGCGCCCAAGAAGCCCAATTTTCACAGCGCAGCCTGGATGCCCGCCGGGCCGAGCTGCAGCGCATCATCGAGACCGCGCAGCAGCAAGTGGCCAGCATCGACGCCGAAATGCAGCGCGCCCGAGACGAACTCAACCGCCTGACCGATGCCGCTGCACAAGCTGGTTTGCAAAATGTGCTGGCCGTCAAACTGGAGCGCGAGCAAACATTGGGCGCACGGCGCAGCGCCTACGACGAGCTGACCGCCAAACTGCGCGCCAGCGACGAGCGCCGTGTGAGCTTTGAACGCGAACTCGAACCGCTGCGTCAACGCATCACCGATTTGCAGCTCAAGGAACAAGCCGCACGCTTGGGGCTGGAGCAATACAGCCAGCTGCTGGCCGATGCGCAGGCAGACTTGCAGGCCGTGTCTGCTTCTATCGAGGCTGGCCAGGTGCGCGTGACTGGGCTGCAAGGTGAGATCGACCGCATCCACCGCGAAATCACCGCTTTGGGCCCGGTCAATTTGGCCGCGCTTGAAGAGCTCACCACATCGCGTGAGCGCAAGACCTTTCTGGATGCCCAGTGCACCGACCTGACCGACGCCATGAACACCCTGGAAGATGCGATCCGCAAGATCGACGCTGAAACCCGCGAATTGCTGGGTGGCACCTTCAAGATCGTCAACGAGCACTTCAGCCGCATGTTCCCTGAGTTGTTTGGCGGCGGCAATGCGCGTTTGGTCATGACCGGTGACGAAATTTTGGACGCCGGTGTGCAGGTGCTGGCCCAGCCGCCGGGCAAGAAAAATCAGACCATCCACTTGCTGTCGGGTGGCGAAAAAGCCCTCACGGCCATCGCATTGGTGTTTGCAATTTTTCAGCTCAACCCCGCACCATTTTGCTTGCTCGACGAGGTGGACGCGCCGCTGGACGACGCCAACACCGAACGCTATACCAAGCTGGTCAAGGGCATGGGCAAAGAGACCCAGTTCCTGTTCATCAGTCACAACAAGATCGCCATGGAAATGGCCGAGCAGTTGATCGGCGTGACCATGCAGGAGCAGGGCGTTTCACGCATCGTGGCTGTGGACATGGAGTCCGCAGTGTCATTGGCCGACGTGGCCTGAGGAAGTTATGTTGGAATCGATGAGCTCATTGCAGTTGAGTCTGGCCGCCATCGGAGCGCTCACGGTGGGTGCCGTGGTGGTCTACAACTACTGGACATCACGCAAAAACGCGCCTCGCCAAGCCGACCCCCAACGAGATCCTCCGCTCGAGTCGGCTTTAAATGCCATCGAACCTGTGCTGAACGCCGACCACGCTGTTCCTGTCAGCAGCACCGATGCCATTGATCCCGTTCTGCAAGATGCTTTCACGCACCTGAACCAGCCCGATCGGAAACCCCAATTGGACGCATTGATCGACGTGTTGGCTTCGATCGAAGTGGACCAAGCTGTGTCGGGTGACGCCGCTTTGGCGGCCCTGCCAACCACACGCCGGGTTGGCACCAAGTTGTTTTCTGTCGAGGGGCTTGTGCAAGCAACAGGGCAGTGGGAAGCACTGGCCGCTGGGCGACGTTACAACGCCTTTCAGGCGGGGGTTCAACTGGCCAACCGAATGGGTGCGCTCAACAACATCGAGTTTTCTGAATTCGTGGTCAAAACGCAGGCTTTTGCAGATGCCATAGGCGGCAGCGCCAGTTTCAGTGACATGCTGGAAGATGTCGCACGCGCCAAAGAGCTGGACCAATTTGCCAGCGTGCACGACGCTCAGCTGAGCTTCACGCTGTGTGCCCGCACCGCAACCTGGAGCCCTGGCTACATTCATCAGCATGCTGCTCGCTTGGGCTTTGTTCCCGGTGCCATGCCCGGCCGCATGGTTTTGCCTGCCTTGGTGCCAGGCCTGCCCGCTGTCCTTTCACTCACCTTTGATGCCCATGCGGCGATGGCCGAAGACCCGGATCTGTCGGCCATTCGCTCTTTTGCATTGAGCCTGGATGTGCCCCAGACCGCCCGTGAAGAGCAGCCCTATGTCTGCCTGCGCGAAGCCGCTGTTTCGCTGGCTGCACAGATGGACGGTGTGGTGACCGATGGCGAAGGCCAGGTGCTCAGTGAAGCCACGCTTGACCAGATTGGTCTGGACTTGCAGCAGCTGTATGACGCGCTGGACGCCCGTGAGCTGTCAGCCGGATCGCCCCAAGCCCGCCGTCTGTTCTCTTGAATGCCCCCACAGCCGTGAGCCCCACCACGCCAGGCCTTTTTGACGACTTGTTTGCCGAATCATCGACGGCATTGCCACCTGCCGACACTCCGGCCAGCCGGGCTCAAGCCCTGCGCCGCCTGTTGCACCACCATGCCCATGCTTATTACACGCTGGACGCACCCGAAATCCCCGATGCCGAATACGACCGGCTCTTTCGCGAGCTGCAAGCCCTAGAATTGGCGCACCCCGAACTGCTGACATCCGACTCGCCTACCCAGCGTGTCGGTGGGGCGGTTCTGAACGCTTTTGCCCAAGTCGCGCACCGGGTGCCCATGCTCAGCATCCGCACCGAGACCGACACCGAAGCCAGCGGGGCCGAGGCCTTTGACGCCCGCATCCGCAAAGAGCTGGGCCTGAGCGAATCTGACCCTTGCGTGGGCTACGTGGGCGAACTCAAATTTGACGGCCTGGCCATGAGCTTGCGTTACGAAGGCGGCTTGCTGGTGCAAGCGGCCACCCGAGGCGATGGCGAAACCGGTGAAGACGTCACCACCAACATCCGCACCATCGGGCAAATCCCCTTGCGACTGCCGACCCACGCGCCCAGCGTGCTCGAAGTGCGCGGCGAGGTCTACATGCGCCGCGACGATTTTGAAACCCTGAACGAGCGCCAACGCCAACGCATCGCCTCAGGAACCAAAGGCGAAAAAACCTTCGTCAACCCGCGCAACGCTGCGGCGGGTGCGGTGCGCCAGCTCGACTCGGGCATTGCGGCCGAACGTCCGCTGAGTTTTTTTGCTTATGGCCTGGGCGACATCACGCCCGCCAACGAAGGTGGTCCGCAGTGGACCTCTCACTACGACATGCTCATGCAACTCAAGGCTTGGGGCTTTCCTGTAGCCGAGCAAACCGCTTGTGTGCAAGGGGCTGCCGGGTTGGTGGCGTTTCACCAGCGCATGGCCGCGGAACGCGATGCCTTGCCTTACGACATTGACGGTGTGGTCTACAAGGTCAACGATCTGTCGCTGCAGGCTGGCTTGGGTTTTGTGACCCGCGAGCCACGCTGGGCAGTGGCGCACAAGTACCCCGCGCAAGAGGAAATGACCACGGTGTTGGCCATCGATGTGCAAGTGGGCCGCACCGGCAAACTCACGCCTGTGGCCAAATTGGCCCCGGTGTTTGTGGGGGGTGTCACGGTGACCAATGCCACGCTGCACAACGAACTCGAAGCTCGTCGCAAGGACGTTCGGGTGGGCGACACCGTGATCGTGCGCCGAGCGGGTGATGTGATCCCTGAGGTGGTGTCGGTGGTGCTGGACCGCCGTCCCTTAGACGCGCCACAGTTCACCATGTTGACCCACTGCCCCGTGTGCGGGAGCCAGGCTGAGCGGGAAGAGGACGAAGCCGACCACCGCTGCACGGGTGGGCTGTTTTGCAGCGCCCAGCGCAAACAGGCCATCTGGCACTTTGCCCACCGCCGCGCCATGGATGTGGACGGCTTGGGCGACAAACTGGTGGACCAACTGGTGGACACGGCCCAAGTCAACACATTGGCCGACCTGTACCACCTGAAGCTCGACCGCTTGGCCAACATGGACCGCATGGCCGAAAAATCTGCCGTCAACTTGCTCGAGGCTTTGGAAAAGTCCAAAACCACCACCCTCGGGCGCTTTTTGTTCAGCCTGGGCATTCGACATGTGGGCGAGGCCACAGCCAAAGAACTGGCCCGCCACTTCGGTCAACTCGATGCCATCATGGCCGCCAGCGAAGACGCACTTTTGCAAGTGGCCGATGTGGGCCCTGTGGTGGCCCACAGCATTCGCACCTTTTTTGATCAGCCACACAACCGCGAAGTGGTGCAAGCCCTGCGCGATGCGGGGGTCTCCTGGCCCGAAGGTGAGGCCTTGGCCCCAACAGAAATGCCTTTGACGGGCATCACCGTGGTGCTCACCGGCACGCTGCAAAGTATGGGCCGCGACGAAGCCAAGGAAAAACTCGAAGCCCTGGGTGCCAAAGTGGCCGGTTCGGTGAGCAAAAAAACCCACTACGTTGTTGCTGGGGCCGAATCGGGCAGCAAGCTCGACAAAGCCCAAGCGCTGGGGGTGCCCGTGCTGGACGACACGGGTTTGGCTTTGCTTTTGTCAGGCCAAAAGCCCTGAGCTTCGGTTGGCTGGGACAGCCGTGTTGAACAGGCCCTTTAATGGGTAAGAACTTCCAGCAGTCGATCCAAGCCACCTTCATGGATGGCCACCATGGCTTGCTCACGCACTTTGGGTTTGGCGTGGTAAGCCACCGACAAACCAGCCACGCCCATCATGGGCAGGTCATTCGCGCCGTCTCCCATGGCAATGGCCTGGTCTGGTGTGATGCCCATCATTTGGCAAGTGTCCAAAAGGGTTTTGCGTTTTTCTTCACCGTCACAAATATCGCCCCAGGCTTGGTCCACCATGCGACCGGTCAGCACGCCATCTTCTAATTCCAGCACGTTCGAGCGCGACCAGTCGATGCCCAAGACATCGCGCACATGGTCGGTGAAATAGGTAAAGCCGCCCGAAACCAAGAGCACTTTCATACCCGCAGCCTTGCAGGCGCTTACCAAATCTGCCGCGCCTGGATTCAGGCGCAGTCGCGCACTCAACACCTCATGCATGTGTGCGATTGTCACACCCTTGAGCAGGGCCACGCGCTGGCGCAAGCTCTCTTTGTAGTCGGCGATTTCGCCACGCATGGCCGCTTCGGTGATGGCCGCCACTTCTGCTTTGCGTCCTGCAGCATCGGCGATTTCGTCCACACACTCGATGTTGATCAAGGTCGAGTCCATGTCGAAAGCGATCAGCTTGAATTGGGAAAGTTTAATCGGGGCGGCAAAACCCTGAATGGTCAGGCCGGGGGCGAATTCGGTCGCTTGAGTCATGGCATCCATTACATCCATTGAGAAAAATTTAGGCACGCCAGTTTTGCATCTGCAAGCCCGGCTGGGAGCTCCCGCCTTTATTGTCACTGATCAAATTTATTCCGAACGTGCTCTCAATGCTTTTGAGTGGACAAATCAGAGTGTAAAATGATTAAATAATAAATCATTTAATTATAAATTAATAATATGTATATCTAAAATACAATTTATTAATGGGTTTGCATGAATTCGAAACCAAGCATGATTGAGACACAGAATTTGAGATCAATTTGTGGCTCTAAGTTTTTGAATTCATACAAGTTTTTGTGGAGCTTACAAGGAATAAATCACGTTTCAAATGGTCTTCTGTGCGGGTTCTGGGTCAAAAAGTTGCTTGAGCCATCCTGGCTGGTTGCATTTTTTTCACCATCGCCCCATCAGCGGTTGCGTGATCCCCAAGCTCCCGCGTCAGCATTGACGCCTTTGGCGAGGTCTACGTCACGGCTTTGGCTTTTGTGCCGCTCTAGGGGCTGTCCATGGTTTCTGACCCATAGGGACTGAACCGATGCTCGTTCTGGAATTATTGACACAGGTGATGATGCGTTCAAGTCCAATGACCTCTTCAGTAAGGTGCTTTGTGTCAGTCAGCTGAGCGCTGCTTCACAAGCCGGGTAAACAGCTTGTGCTCGCAGGCGGGGTCGCTGCAGTCGTTGCATTGCCAAACGCTGCGGCCCTGGTTGATCGCGAACTGGCCTTGCTCACGGATGTGTTGTGCGAAGGCATCCTCGCCCTCCAAACCCAGAGCCAGCAAGGCGTTGTTCAAGCGCCGTGGCCCTTGGCCATACACCACCCGATATGGCATGCCTGAGCGCTCTAGCGCTTGCCGCACTAAGGTGTCAACCGGACCACGTACTTGGGGGCCATCGCGTTGCAGGCCGTCGGCCAGCCAGGGCAGGTCCAGGCCCGTGACCAAGGTGATGTCGTATAGGGCTTGATGCGCCAAAGCCATGGGGTAGAGGCGCTCATCATCAAACAGAAGATGGCTGTAGACGGCGGTCATCAGGGGCGTGGTGTCCGACAACAGCCAGGTGTCGGGCGCTTGCTGGGCCAGGGTATGCGCGGCATCGGCTTGTTGTTGCGCGATGGCCATTTGCTCGTGGCGCTGCGGTGTACGACCAGCGCGGTCGCACCAGTGGCGCAGCACTTCGTCCACCGTGTGCACCGTTTGGCCCCTGTCGCGCAAAACCTCGGCCAAGGCCTGAGTGAGCCAACTTTTGCCTGTGCTTTCGGCACCCACAATGGCTGTACGAAGGGCTCTCATGTCCTAGGCGGCATCCACCCGGTAGGGGGATGGTTCATTTGGCGATCTGCACGAAAATTTCGTTGGCCTTAACCATGCCCAGTTCCTGTCTGGCCCGCTCCTCCACCATGTTCAGACCTTCTTTGAGGTCGTTGACTTCGGCGCTCAGTTGATCCATGCGGCGACGGGCTTCTTCGTTGGCCTGTTTTTGCTGCGCCAGCTCTTGGCGCAACTCACTCACATGCGGCAGGCTGCCCGGGCCGAACCACAGTTGGGCTTGCACGATCGCCAGCAAGGCGAACAGCACGATCGGGACCAGGCGGTTGCCCATGACGCACTGTTCAAAGCAGGTTGTAAAAAGCGCTGCGGCCAGGGTACACCGCCACTTCGCCCAGGTCTTCTTCGATGCGAAGCAGCTGGTTGTACTTGGCCATGCGGTCGGAACGGCTCATGGAGCCGGTCTTGATCTGACCCGCATTCAAACCCACCGCGATGTCGGCAATCGTCGAGTCTTCGGTCTCCCCCGAGCGGTGTGAGATGACGGCGGTGTAACCGGCACGCTTGGCCATTTCGATGGCTGCAAAGGTTTCGGTCAGCGTGCCGATCTGGTTGATCTTGATCAGGATTGAGTTCGCGATGCCCTTGTCGATGCCTTCCTTGAAGATCTTGGTGTTGGTCACGAACAGGTCGTCGCCAACGATCTGCACGTTGTTGGCCAAGCGGTCGGTCAGCACCTTCCAGCCATCCCAGTCGTTTTCGGCCATGCCGTCTTCGATGCTGATGATGGGGTACTTGTCGCACCAGGTGGCCAGCATGTCGGTCCATTGCTCAGCGCTCAGCTCCAGGCCTTCACCGGACAATTTGTATTTACCGTCTTTGTAGAACTCGCTGGCGGCGCAATCGAGGCCAATGGCGATTTGCTCACCAGGGGTGTAACCCGCAGCCGTGATGGCATCCAGCACCATCTGGATGGCCGCTTCGTGGCTGTCGACGTTGGGAGCAAAGCCGCCTTCGTCGCCCACGGCAATGCTCATGCCCTTGTCGTGGATGATTTTCTTCAGGGCGTGGAAAACTTCAGCGCCCCAGCGCACGGCTTCACGGAACGACGGTGCGCCCACGGGGATGATCATGAACTCTTGCAAGTCCAGGTTGTTGTTGGCGTGCGCGCCGCCATTGATGACGTTCATCATGGGCACGGGCAATTGGTTGGCGTTCATGCCGCCAAAGTAGCGGTACAGCGGCAAGCCAGATTCCTCGGCTGCAGCACGGGCCACGGCCATGGACACGGCCAGCATGGCGTTGGCACCTAGGCGTGACTTGTTGTCGGTGCCGTCCAGGTCGATCAGGGTACGGTCCAAAAAGCCCTGCTCGGAGGCGTCGAGCCCCAGCACGGCTTCGGAGATTTCAGTGTTGATGTGCTCCACCGCCTTGAGCACGCCTTTGCCCAAATAGCGGCTCTTGTCGCCATCGCGCAACTCAATGGCTTCGCGGCTGCCAGTCGATGCGCCAGACGGCACAGCGGCGCGGCCCATGACGCCGGACTCCAGCAGCACGTCGCATTCGACGGTGGGGTTGCCACGGCTGTCGAGGATTTCACGGCCGACGATATCTACGATTGCACTCATTTGGGAAGTCTCTCAAAAATGAAAAATAAAACAAGTATTCCAAGCCAAGGGGTCAAACGCCCTCAACGGCCACCATGCGCATGATGGCGGCACCTTCGCGCGCTTCGCGGGCTTTCAGGTATTCGGGCAGTTCGTAAAAAGCTTTGGCCGCTTCAAAAGAAGGAAACTTCAGGACGACGATGCGTTCGGGCGCCCAGTCGCCTTCGAGCACTTGAACCTGGCCGCCGCGCACGCAGACTTCTGCACCAGCGGTTTTCATGGCGGCTGTCGACCATTTTTTGTACTCTTCGTACTGCACCGGGTTGGTGACTTGAACGTGGGCAATGATGTAAGCGCTCATGAAAAATCGTCCTCTAAAAACGGGTTCTTTTTGGTGATGGCATCGAGCTGCACCAGCGTCTCGAGCAGTGCCTTCATCTGGCCCAGGGGCACCGCGTTCGGGCCGTCGGACCACGCGTCTGCTGGCTTGGGGTGGGTTTCCATGAACAGACCTGCTACGCCCACGGCCACGCCTGCACGGGCCAGCACCGGCACCATGTCACGCGCGCCGCCGCTGCTGGTGCCTTGGCCCCCCGGTTTTTGCACCGAGTGGGTCACGTCAAACACCACCGGTGCGCCGGTCTTGCGCATTTCGGCCAGGCTCGTCATGTCGGCCACGAGGTTGTTGTAGCCAAAGCTCACGCCGCGCTCACAGGCCAAAAAGTTGTCTTCGGGCATGCCGACTTCGCGTGCTGCAGTACGGGCCTTGTCGATGACGTTTTTCATGTCCCAAGGGGCCAAAAACTGGCCTTTCTTGATGTTGACCGGCTTGCCCGACTGCGCCACGGCGCGTATGAAATCGGTCTGGCGGCACAAGAAGGCGGGGGTTTGCAACACATCGACCACGCTGGCCACGGTTTTGACTTGCGATTCGTCGTGCACATCGGTGAGGATGGGCACGCCAATTTGACGGCGTACCTCCTGGAGAATTTTCAGGCCCGCATCGATGCCCACGCCTCGCTGGGTATTCCCTGAGGAGCGGTTGGCCTTGTCGAACGAGCCTTTGTAGATGAGCGCAATGCCCAGCGCCGAGCAAGCCTCTTTGAGGCGGCCCGCCACTTCAATGGACATCTCCAGGCCTTCGATCGAGCAGGTGCCCGCGATCAAAAAGAAGGGCTGGTGCAGGCCAACGTCAAATCCGCAAAGTTTCATGGGGTGTCCTGTGAGGGGAATCAGGCCTTGGCCTGGTGCGCAATGGCCGCCTTGATGAAGGCGTTGAACAGGGGGTGACCGTCCCACGGGGTGGACTTGAATTCAGGGTGGAATTGCACACCCACATACCAGGGGTGGACGTTTTGCGGCAGCTCAACGATTTCGGTCAGTTGCTCGCGCTGGGTCAAGGCCGAGATCACCAAGCCCGCTTTGCGCAGGTCGTCCAGGTAATTGACGTTGGCTTCATACCGGTGGCGGTGGCGTTCGGTGACCACGTCGCCATAAATCTGGTGTGCCAGTGTGCCCTTGGCCACGTCCGAGCTTTGCGCGCCCAAGCGCATGGTGCCGCCCAAGTCCGAATTGGCATCACGCACCTGGATGGTGCCGTCGGCATCTTTCCACTCGTTGATCAAAGCGATCACCGGGAAGGGCGTATCAGGTTCGAACTCGGTGCTGTTGGCGTTATCCATGCCAGCCATGTGGCGGGCGTATTCGATGGTGGCGACCTGCATCCCCAAGCAAATGCCCAGATAAGGCACTTGGTGGGTGCGGGCGAATTGCGCGGTTTCGATCTTGCCTTCCACACCGCGCTTGCCAAAGCCGCCGGGCACCAGCACGCCGTCAAAGCGGGCCAAGTTGGCCACGGTTTCGGAGGTCATGGTTTCGGAATCGATGTGCTCGATCTTCACGCGCACATGGTTGCGCATGCCGGCATGGCGCAGCGCTTCGTTGACCGATTTGTAGCTGTCGGACAGTTCCACGTATTTGCCGACCATGGCAATCGTCACTTCGCCTTGCGGGTGCTCGGTGTCGTGGACCAAATCATCCCAGCGTTTGAGGTTGGCCGGTGGGGTACTCAGGCGCAATTTGTCGCAGATCAGGCCGTCCAAGCCTTGCTCGTGCAGCACGCGGGGCACTTTGTAAATGGTGTCCACGTCGGGCATGGAGATCACGCCCCAGCTTTGCACGTTGGTAAAAAGCGAGATTTTGTCACGCTCATCGTCCGGAATGTAGCGGTCTGCGCGGCATAGCAAGGCATCGGGCTGGATGCCGATTTCGCGCAGTTTTTGGACTGTGTGTTGGGTGGGCTTGGTCTTGAGTTCGCCTGCAGCCGCAATCCAGGGCACGTAGGTCAGGTGCACGAAGGCGGTGTTGTTGGACCCCATGCGCAAGCTGAGTTGGCGCACGGCTTCCAAAAAAGGCAAAGATTCGATGTCGCCCACGGTACCGCCGATCTCGACGATGGCCACATCCACCGCCTCAGGGGTGCCGTAACCTGCGCCGCGCTTGACGAAGTCCTGAATTTCGTTGGTGACGTGGGGAATGACCTGCACGGTCTTTCCCAAGTAATCGCCACGGCGCTCTTTTTCGAGCACGCTTTTGTAAATCTGGCCGGTGGTGAAGTTGTTGGCCTTCTTCATCCGGGTGTTGATGAAGCGCTCGTAGTGGCCCAGGTCCAGATCGGTTTCTGCGCCGTCGTCGGTCACAAACACCTCGCCATGCTGGATCGGCGACATGGTGCCGGGGTCCACATTGAGGTAAGGGTCGAGCTTGATGAGGGTGACAGACAGGCCGCGCGATTCAAGGAGAGCGGCGAGCGAAGCGGAGGCGATACCCTTGCCCAGGGAAGACACCACACCGCCGGTGACGAAGACAAATTTGGTCATGTCCAGAACGGGTGCTTGAAGCGCCCGGTAGGTGGAAATCGTGATTATAGACAGTCACGTCTGCTACATTTCCACGCATGAGCACATTGGCTGGAAAACATATCGTTCTGGGCTTGTCGGGCGGCATCGCGGCCTTCAAGTCGGCAGAACTCTGCCGCGCCTTGGTCAAGGCGGGCGTGACGGTGCAGGTCGTGATGACCGATGCGGCCGAGCACTTCATGACGGCAGTGACCATGCAGGCCCTGTCGGGCAGGCCGGTTTACACCTCGCAGTGGGACCCGCGAGAGGCCAACAACATGGCCCACATCAACCTCAGCCGTGAGGCCGATGCGATTGTGGTGGCCCCGGCCAGTGCCGATTTTCTGTCCAAGCTGCTGCATGGCGGTGCCGACGAACTGTTGAGCTTGATGTGCTTGGCCCGACCACTGGACAAGGTTCCGCTGATCGTGGCACCGGCCATGAACCGCGAAATGTGGTCCAACCCCGCCACGCAGCGCAATGTGGCGCAGCTCAAGGCCGACGGCATCCATGTGCTGGATGTGGGGCAGGGCGACCAAGCTTGCGGCGAGACGGGCGACGGCCGCATGCTGGAAGCCGAAGAAATTTTGGATGACCTGGAGGCGTTTTTTAGCCCCAAGGTGCTGGCGGGCAAGTCGGTGTTGGTGACAGCCGGTCCCACTTACGAGGCCATCGATCCGGTCCGAGGCGTCACCAATTTGTCGAGCGGCAAGATGGGTTTTGCCATTGCGCGTGCGGCCCGCATGGCGGGTGCCGATGTGACCCTGATCGCAGGCCCGGTGAGCCTGGCCACGCCCCGAGGTGTCAAACGCGTGAACGTGCGCTCCGCCCGCGATATGCTGCAAGCCGTGCAGGCCCATGTTCCTGATCGGGGTGTATTTGTCGCCACGGCTGCGGTGGCAGACTGGCGTCCAGCCAACTCGGCCGGTCAGAAAATCAAAAAAGACGGATCAGGGCAGACGCCGGAGCTGAGCTTTGTGGAGAACCCCGACATTTTGGCCACCGTGGCCCAGTCGGCTGCGGCGCAAAAGGGCACACTGTTTTGCGTCGGCTTTGCCGCCGAAAGCCACGACTTGCTGGCCTACGCCACAGCCAAACGATTGCGCAAGCGAGTGCCGTTGCTGGTGGGCAACATCGGTCCGGCCACTTTTGGGCAGGACGACAACGCCTTGCTGCTGGTGGACGAACAAGGCGCTCGGGAGCTGCCGCAGGCCAGCAAGCAGGTGCTGGCCGTTCAACTCATTGAAGACATTGCCCGGCGGCTGGGCGGAGCACAAGCATGACCATGAACCTTGACGTCAAAATTCTCGATGCGCGCATCGCCGCGCAAATGCCCAATTACGCGACCCCTGGCAGCGCAGGTTTGGATCTGCGCGCGTGCCTGGATGCGCCGCTCACCTTGGCACCCAATGCCTGGCAACTGGTGCCCACGGGCATGGCGATCCACCTCAAGGATCCTGGTTACGCGGCCATGTTGCTGCCGCGTTCTGGCTTGGGCCACAAGCACGGCATCGTGCTGGGCAATCTGGTGGGCTTGATTGACAGCGATTACCAAGGGCAGTTGATGGTCAGCGCCTGGAACCGCAGCGACGTGTCGTTCACCATTGAACCCATGGAGCGCATCGCTCAGATGGTGATCGTGCCCGTGCTCCAAGCCACGTTCAACGTGGTCCATGAATTTGCTGCACCCAGCGAGCGTGGCGAAGGCGGTTACGGCTCGACCGGCCAAAAATAAGCGCCTTGAGGGCGCTGTTAATGAGGGGTCAGTGCAGCGTGGGCGGCGTCAGGCTGCCCTCGTCGCCGACTTCAATCTTGAAAAATCCCTTGCCACAGCTGCCGCTGCCCACTTCGGCTTCGTTGGGCTCGCGCACCGATTCCACTTTCAGGTGCAAGCGCAGCGCGATGCCCGACAGCGGGTGGTTGGCGTCCAGCACCACATGCTCAGGGTAGATTTCGGTCACGGTGTAGAGCGCATTGCGTGGTGCGTCGGGGTTGCAGCCCTCGGGTAAGGCGGTGCCTTCGATGGTGAGGCCAGGCTCGAGTCCTTCGGGAAAGAGGGCCAGCGGCTCCAAGAAAAGCAGCTCTTCGTTGAAGTCGCCAAAGGCGTCCTCTGGCTCCAGGTGCAGGTCGACCTTGGCGCCTTTTTCGTGGCCTTGCAGCGCTTCCTCAATCTTGGGCAGCAGGTCCTGGCCGCCAATGAAAAATTCAACGGGCTCGTCCAAGGTGTCCAGAACTTCGCCCAGCGTGTCTTTGAGTGTCCAGGTCAGTGCGACCACAGAAGGTGTCTTGATTTCCATAGGACAATTGTCGCAGTTTGGCGGCCCGTTTTTGGCCGCCTTGTCTTTAGCGCAGGTCTTTCGGCCTGAGCAACCGGATCTCCCACATGAACACAGAACAAGCCTTGGCCCTGCTCGGCGGCCTGACCCCCAGCCAATTCATGAAGCGCCACTGGCAAAAAAAGCCTTTGCTGGTGCGCAATGCCATCCCGGGCTTTGTGCCCTGCGTGGGCCGTGCCAACTTGTTGGCGCTGGCGGGCGAGGAGGGCGTGCAGTCGCGTTTGATCGTGGATTCGTCCAAGGGGTGGAAGATGAAACACGGGCCCTTCCCAAAACGGAGTCTGCCGCCGTTCAGCCAGAAAAAATGGACTTTTCTGGTGCAAGGCGTCGACTTGCACCACGACGGGGTGCATGCGCTGCTGCAGCAGTTCCGCTTTGTGCCCGATGCGCGGCTGGACGATGTGATGATCAGCTACGCCACCGATGGGGGTGGCGTGGGGCCACACTTTGACAGCTATGACGTGTTTTTGCTGCAGGCGCATGGCCAGCGCCGCTGGCGTATTGGCCGCAACAAAGACCTGAGTCTGCAGCCAGGCGTGCCGCTCAAGATTTTGCAAAACTTTGAAGCCGAAGAAGAGTTTGTTCTCAACCCCGGCGACATGCTGTATCTGCCGCCCAAATATGCACACGATGGCGTGGCCGTGGGGGAGTGCATGACCTGGTCGATGGGCTTTCGGGCGCCCCAAGAGGGCGAGTTGGCGCGTGAGTTGTTGCTGGGCTTGGCCGATGAGGCTTTCGACGGTGTGGGTGATGGGCTTTATCGCGATCCGAAACAAGCGGCTGTGTCGTCTCCTGCCGCTATTCCACAGGCTTTGGCTGGCTTCGCGCGGCAAGTTGTCGACAAAGCATTGAAAAACCCTCAGCTCCTCGATAGTTTGCTCGGAGAGTATCTGACCGAGCCGAAAGCGCATGTTTGGTTCGATGGCGCACAAGGCGAGCTTGATCTGTCGGCGGGCGTTCAGCTCAACCTGCGCACCAAAATGATGTACGACGAACAGCACATTTTCATCAACGGAGAGAGCTTCAAGGTTGGAGGGCGTGATGCGATCGCTTTGCGTCAATTGGCCGATGATCGCTTCATGATGGGCAGAAAAGTCAAGACTTTGAGTGCAGATGCGAAGGATGCGTTGCTGGATTGGGCCAGCGCGGGTTGGCTGCAGGCTTTGTGAGTTTGATTTCTAAGTGTTATTGACTGCACCAAATAAATGCAAGACACGAGCAAGCTTTCTTTTGCATGACTAGGGAAAACGCTATAATCCAAGGCTGAGTACAAAAGAGCTCGAGTGCTTTTGGCTCAGTTTCAACGGCTTTAACAACCGTTGAAACAATTTCCGGAAATTGTTTTCTCATTCATACCTTAGGAAAATCAAAATGAACAAGTCCCTCGTTCTGGCCGTCTTCATCGCTGCTGCTGCTTTGTCCGCTTGCGGCAAAAAAGAAGCCCCAGCACCAGCTCCAGCACCTGCAGCAGCACCTGCTCCAGCTCCAGCTGCTGACGCATCGGCTCCTGCCGCTGCTCCAGCTGCTGACGCATCTGCTTCCAAGTGATCGCATTCATCCGGTGCAAACCGGATGGGTTACAAAAAACCCCGCAAAGCGGGGTTTTTTTTCGTCTTGACATCACGCGTTCAGCGCAAGTCGGCCGCGATCAACTTCAAGATGCGCTCGGCATCCTGGGCCGATGCTTCGGGTTGACCACTGGCGGTCAGAACGCGCAGCGTGCTTTGGTTGTCGCCAGACGAAGTGATGCTGATCTGATATTTGGTCAGCGTTGAAGGCACATCTTTTTTACTGGAAAACAGACGTCCGAGGAAACCCGTCGGTTCGTTGGTGGTGCCAGCGGCCACATAGCGCACAAAGTACACGCCAGCGGTGCGGTCACGGTCTTCTACCGTGAAGCCGCTGCGGTCCAAGGCAACACCTGTACGGCGCCATGCGCGGTCCAGGTTGTCCGGAAGCACGATCACGGGCTGGCCATTGAGGCTGCTGACTTGGCTGATGGTGTCTGGCGTGTTGATGGCTGCTGCAGCGGTCGTTTTGGCGACTTCTGTCGAGGTGCCCAGCTTGACCATCAGGCGGCGCAGGAATTCAATTTCCAGCTCATGGTCGCTGGGTCGGGGTTGCCAGATGGTTGAAACTTTCTGACTGTCCGAGTAATTTTCAATCATGCCCCGGTGGGTGACGTAGATCTCGACACCACCTTGTGCGTTGCGCTCCACACGGGTTCTGAATTTGTCGCGTTCACCCGTTGAGTACAAGGAGTCCAGCACTTTGCCCAGTGTTTTGCGGATGAAGTCCTGCGGCAGTTTGGCCCGGTTTTCTGCCCACTCGGTTTCCATGATGCCGACATCGGGGGCATCGGTCACCAGCACAAAACCATTGCTGGTCCAGAACTCGCGCAGGGGCTCCCAGACTTTGTCGGCGGGCAAGCTGGCCACCAGCCATCGCTGGTTGCCCTGGCGCTCAATCCTGACGGGCCCCAGAGCGTTGGCTGCAGTGCCCGCGTCGACCACGCGGCTGCCCGCATTTTGAAAGCCTGAGGCGGTAGCTGAAGTGCTTTCGATGGCGTAACGCGATTCTTTGCGCAGTTGCGTCAGGTCCGGTGGCACTTCGAGAGTGGGCGCTTTGGCGGCGCTTTTGTAGTCAATCTTGTCTTCTTGCAGCATCGAGCAGCCGCTGAGCAAACTGGACAAGGCCAACACAGTGGCGGAGCGTTTGAAATGTAAGTTGGGCATGGCGTTAAAAAACAGAGGGTTCACAAATATCCTGGGGTTGTCCATCAAATCAGGCCGCTGGCCTTCATGGCCGCTTCAACCAGAGGCTGTTGAGACGCGGAGAGCTCGGTCATGGGCAAGCGCAGTGTGGGGCCGCACAGGCCCATGCGCTGCATGGCCCATTTCACGGGTATGGGGTTGGCTTCGACAAACAGGTTTTTGTGCACAGGCAGCAGTTGAAACTGTATGCGCATGGCTTCTTTGACGTCGCCATGGATCGCTGCCATGCACAGTTCATGCATCAGGCGAGGGGCCACGTTGGCCGTCACGCTGATGTTGCCAGCGCCGCCGCACAGCATCAGGGCCACTGCGGTGGCGTCGTCGCCTGAAAACACCGCAAATTCTTTGGGGACGTCACGGATGAGCCACTGGGCACGCTCGATGTTGCTGGTCGCTTCCTTGATGCCGATGATGCCGGGCACTTGGGCCAGGCGCAGCACCGTGTCGTGCTGCAAATCGGCCACGGTTCGGCCTGG
The DNA here is from genome assembly GCF_044373035.1 of Limnohabitans sp. Lineage (GTDB taxonomy): Bacteria > Pseudomonadota > Gammaproteobacteria > Burkholderiales > Burkholderiaceae_C > Limnohabitans_A. The sequence continues at coordinate 42,722 of NZ_JBILQU010000006.1, forward strand.
CACGTTGTAAAGAATCACGGGCAGCGTCGGCACGGCCTCGGCAATGGCTTTGAAGTGCTGGTAAAGGCCTTCTTGGGTGGGCTTGTTGTAGTAAGGCACTACTTGCAGTTGCGCGTCGGCGCCAACTTTTTGTGCAAATTTGGCCAGATTGATCGCTTCTGCGGTGGAGTTCGCGCCACAACCAGCAATGATGGGGATGCGTTTGGCCGCTTGTTCAACCGAGACACGGATGATTTCACAGTGTTCTTCCACCGTCACAGTGGGCGATTCGCCCGATGTGCCCACCACCACGATGGCATCGGTGCCTTCGGCCACATGCCAGTCGATCAGTTTTCGCAAAGTCGGGTAATCCACTTTGCCGTCTGTGAGCATGGGGGTGATCATGGCAGGGATGCTGCCACGGATGGGGCGAAATTCGGTGGTCATGTCAGGTGTTTCTGAGCAAGAAAAAAGACCATTCTAACGAGTGCAAGTCACCGGGCGATCGGCACACCTTGCAAGGGGGCAAAGCCATGCAACAGCCTGAAGTTGGCGCAGTTTCAGGCCGGTTGCAATGGCCTGCGTTCCAAGGCCTCGGTTGCCCCGGATCTCACGGCCACTATCCGCTGCACAAAGCGGTCCGGCGAGGCCTCGAAACCGTCTTCGTAAGCCACGGTGCGCAAGCCAACCGTGGCTTGGAGGAGTTCGCCGGGCTGCAGCAAAAAGTCAGGCCGCGAGGGCTTGCCCACGCTTTCGTTGCCTGCCGCAAAGGTTTCGTAAATCAGCACGCCGCCCGGTGCCACGCTTTGCACCAGGGTGGGCAGCAGGGGCCGCCAGAGGTAATTCGTGACCACTACGCAAGCAAAGGTTTGCCCGGCAAAGGGCCAAGGGCCGTTTTCAATGTCGGCGCAAATGACCGAACCGCTGCTTTGGGCCAGCGCCACGGCTTCAGGGTTGCGGTCAACACCCGTGACACGGTGACCAAGATTGGCCAAATAACGCATGTGACGGCCTGCGCCGCAAGCCACATCGAGCACGGTGCAGCCCGGGGCCATCAGGTGGGCCCAGCGTTGCAGCCAGGCGGAGGGGTTTTCGGTGCCATGCATGTCGTCGGCGCTTTCAAGGCGGTGGGGCTAAAAGCAGGACCACAGTTGTTCGGACAGCATGATGACCACGTCTGACTGGCCATACAGCCAGAACGTCAGGCCCAGGGCTGCAGCCCCCAGCAACAGCCAGGTTTGCCGGGTGCTCATGTGGTTTGAGGGGGGTTACGGATGATGGGGCTTTCACGTACCGGGAGATTGACCAAGGCTGCAAAAATGCCCAAGGCAATGGCCAAGTACCAAACGACATCGTAACTGCCGGTTTTGTCGTATAAATACCCGCCCAGCCACACGCCCATGAACGAGCCAATTTGGTGGCCGAAAAAGATGAAGCCGCTGAGCATGGACAAGTGTGCGACGCCAAAAATTTGAGCCACAGCCGCGTTGGTGGGCGGTACAGTAGACAGCCACAACAAGCCTATGACGGCCGAGAAAATGTAAACACTGGTGGGCGTGAGCGGCGCCAGCAAAAACAAAGTGATGGCCACTGAGCGGCCAATGTAGATGGAAACCAGGATATTTTTCTTGGCAATTTGGGGGCCCATGGTGCCTGCGATGTAAGTGCCAAACACGTTGAACAGGCCGATCAGGGCCAGCGCATAACTGGCCACCTGCGGGGCCAGGCCGTGGTCTTTGAGGTAGCTGGGCATGTGCACGCCAATGAACACCACCTGAAATCCGCACACGAAATAGCCCGCCATCAGCAGCTGAAAACTGGGGTACTTGAAGGCTTCCTTCAAAGCCTGGCCAATGGTTTGGTCTCGCTTGACTTGGCCGGGCCCGTTCAGTGCAGGTTCGCGCAGACCCCAAGCCAGCGGGATGATCAGCATCGCTGCCGCAGCCAAAATGACCAAAGCGGTTTGCCAGCCCATTTGGCTGATCAGCAAGCCCTCGACAGGCACCATCAAAAACTGACCAAAACTGCCGGCGGCTGCTGCAATGCCCATGGCCCAAGAGCGGCGCTCAGCGGGTACATTGCGGCCGATCACACCATAAATCACGGCATAGGTAGTCCCGGCTTGGGCGGTGCCAATGATCACCCCGGTAAACAGCGCGAACACCCAAGGGTCAGTAGCCCAGGCCATGCCCAACAGGCCTACGCCGTAGACCACGGCGCCCAAGGCAATCACGCGAAACGCGCCAAACTTGTCGGCCACCATGCCCGCAAAAATGCCCATGAAACCCCAAGAGAGGTTTTGGATGGCCATGGCAAAGGCGAATTCTTCACGTCCCCAGCCTTGGGCCTGGGTGATGGGCTGCAGCCACAAGCCAAAGCCGTGGCGAATGCCCATCGACAGGGTGACGATGGCCGCACCACAAAGGAGTACCTGGGTTAGAGACAGGGGTTTGTTTTGCATCTCCCGACTTTAACCAATTGCTTGGACATCAGCCGTCTCGCAGATGCCTCGCTCATTTGTTGCGCCTTAACCACTGTCTATGCATCCAGTAAGCCTTCGTAAATCCCACTACAATCCGCCTCCATGGTCACCCAATCAACTGTCAAAATTCCCACCGAGTACTCCGAAGGCTCGATTCGAGTCCTCAAGGGCCTCGAGCCCGTCAAACAACGCCCGGGCATGTACACCCGCACCGACAACCCGCTGCACATCATTCAAGAAGTGCTGGACAACGCCGCCGACGAGGCGCTGGCGGGTTACGGCAAAAAGATCAAAGTCATCCTGCACTTGGACGGCTCGGTCAGCATCGAAGACGATGGCCGGGGCATTCCCTTTGGCCTGCACCCCGAAGAAAACGCCCCCGTGATCGAGCTGGTGTTCACCCGACTGCATGCGGGCGGCAAGTTCGACAAGGGCAAGGGCGGTGCCTACAGCTTCTCGGGCGGTTTGCACGGCGTGGGCGTTTCGGTGACCAATGCGCTGTCCAAACGGCTGGAGGCCACCAGCTACCGTGAAGGCCAAGTGGCCAGCCTGGTCTTTTCGGGCGGCGATGTGACAGAGCCTTTGGTCACCCGCAAGTCAGGCGAAGGCGACCGCAAGCAAGGCACCACGGTGCGCGCCTGGCCCGACGCCAAATATTTTGAATCCAGCGCTCTGCCCATGAACGAGCTGACCCACCTGCTGCGCAGCAAAGCGGTGCTGATGCCGGGCGTGACGGTGACTTTGCTGAACGAGAAAACCAAGGAAACCCAGCAATGGCAATACAAAGCAGGGCTGCGCGACTACCTGACGCAAACCCTGAATGGCGACCCGGTCATTCCGATTTTTGAAGGTGAAGGCTTTGCCGATGCGAACCACGACAGCTTTGCCGAAGGCGAGGGCGCTTCGTGGGCGGTGGCTTTCACCGAAGACGGTGCGCCGGTGCGTGAGAGCTACGTCAACCTGATTCCCACCAGCGCGGGCGGCACACACGACAGCGGCTTGCGCGACGGCCTGTTCACCGCTGTCAAGAGTTTCATCGAGTTGCACGGCTTGCTGCCCAAAGGCGTCAAGCTCATGCCCGAAGACGTGTTTGCGCGTGCCAGCTATGTGCTGAGCGCCAAAGTGCTCGACCCGCAGTTTCAGGGCCAGATCAAGGAGCGCCTGAACTCGCGCGACGCGGTGCGCCTGGTCTCCAGCTTTGTGCGCCCGGCTTTGGAGTTGTGGCTCAACGAGCATGTGGACCACGGCAAAAAGCTGGCCGAGCTGGCCATCAAGGCCGCGCAAACCCGCCAAAAAGCGGGCCAGAAGGTCGAAAAGCGCAAGAGCTCCGGCGTGGCCGTGCTGCCCGGCAAACTGACCGATTGCGAGAGCAAAGACATCCTGCACAACGAGGTGTTTTTGGTCGAGGGCGACTCGGCCGGTGGCAGCGCCAAGATGGGCCGCAACAAAGAGTGCCAGGCCATCTTGCCCCTGCGCGGCAAGGTGCTCAACACCTGGGAAGTGGACCGCGACCGCCTGTTTGCCAACAACGAAATCCACGACATCTCGGTGGCCATCGGCGTGGACCCGCACGGGCCCAACGACAACCCTGACATGAGCAACCTGCGCTACGGCAAGGTCTGCATCTTGTCCGACGCGGACGTGGACGGCTCGCACATCCAGGTGCTGCTGCTGACCTTGTTCTTCCGGCATTTCCCCAAGCTGATCGAAACCGGTCATTTGTATGTGGCGCGGCCGCCGCTGTTCCGCGTCGATGCACCGGCACGCGGCAAAAAGCCCGCATCCAAAGCTTATGCGCTGGACGACGGCGAACTCACCGCCATCATCGACAAGCTGCGCAAAGACGGCGTGAAAGAAGGTGGCTGGAGCATCAGCCGCTTCAAGGGTCTGGGCGAGATGAGCGCCGAGCAGCTGTGGGACACCACGCTCAACCCCGACACGCGCCGCTTGCTGCCGATCGAGTTGGGCCCACTGGACAACGCGGGCACCGAAAACCTGATGACCCAGCTGATGGGCAAAGGCGAAGCCGCCGCCCGCCGCGAGCTGATGGAACTGCACGGCGACAGCATCGAAATCGACGTTTGAATTTCTTGTAGGTCGGAGCTTCAGCTCCGACAAATGTGTGCGCACCCCACGTCGGAGCTAAAGCTCCGACCTACAAAACCATTGCCATGACCACTGACCTGTTGACCCCCGAAACCCCAGCCGCCCCCGAAGGCGACCACCTGGGCGCCTACGCCCAGCGTGCCTACCTCGAATACGCGCTGTCCGTCGTCAAAGGCCGCGCCTTGCCCGATGTGTGCGACGGCCAAAAGCCGGTGCAGCGGCGCATTTTGTATTCGATGGACCGCATGGGTCTGTCGTACAGCGGCCCCAACAACAACACCGCCGCCAAGCCCGTCAAAAGCGCCCGCGTGGTGGGCGATGTGCTGGGCCGCTACCACCCACACGGTGATACAGCGGCGTATGACGCGCTGGTGCGCATGGCGCAAGACTTTTCGCAGCGCTACCCGCTGATCGACGGGCAGGGCAACTTCGGCTCGCGTGACGGCGACGGCGCGGCCGCCATGCGTTACACCGAAGCGCGTTTGTCGCGCATCACCAGTTTGCTGCTGGATGAGATCGACATGGGCACGGTGGACTTCATCCCCAACTACGACGGCTCCACCGAAGAGCCGCGCCAGCTGCCCGCCCGCTTGCCCTTCAGCTTGCTCAATGGCGCCAGCGGCATCGCTGTCGGCCTGGCCACCGAAATCCCCAGCCACAACCTGCGCGAAGTGGCCGACGCTTGCGTCGCCTTGATCAAGAACGACAAGCTGAGCGACGGCGAGTTGATGGCCATCATCCCCGGCCCCGACTACCCTGGTGGTGGTCAGATCATCAGCCCGGCCAGCGACATCGCCGACGCTTACCGCACCGGTCGCGGCAGCCTCAAAGTGCGTGCCCGCTGGAAGATCGAAGAACTCGCCCGGGGCCAGTGGCAACTGGTAGTGACCGAATTGCCGCAAGGTGTCAGCTCGCAGCGCGTGCTCGAAGAGATCGAAGAACTCACCAACCCCAAAGTCAAAGCCGGTAAAAAAGCGCTCAGCACCGACCAGTTGCAGCTCAAAGCCAGCATGCTGGCGGTGCTGGACGTGGTGCGCGACGAATCGAGCAAAGACGCCGCCGTGCGCCTGGTGTTCGAGCCCAAGACCAGCCGCACCCTGCAGCAAGAACTCATCACCGCCTTGCTGGCGCACACCAGCCTGGAAACCTCGGCACCGATCAACATGACGTCCGTGGGCATCGACGGCAAGCCGATTCAAAAGTCGCTGCGCCAGATGTTGGTGGAGTGGATCAGCTTTCGTCAGACCACCATCACCCGCCGCAGCCAGCACCGCTTGAACAAAGTGCTGGACCGCATCCACATTCTGGAAGGCCGTCAGCTGGTCTTGCTCAACATCGACGAGGTGATCCGCATCATCCGCCACAGCGACGAGCCCAAGCCGGCGCTGATCGAGGCCTTCCGCTTGAGCGATCGCCAGGCCGAAGACATCCTCGAAATCCGCCTGCGCCAACTGGCGCGACTTGAGGCCATCAAGATCGAGCAAGAGCTGAGTGAACTGCGCGGTGAACAAGGAAAGCTGGAAGAAATTTTGGGCAGCCCCGCCGCGCTGCGCCGCCTGATGGTCAAGGAGATCGAAGCCGACGCCAAGACTTTTGCCGACCCGCGACGCACCTTGATCCAGGAAGAGAAAAAAGCCATCGCCGAAGTCAAGGTGGTGGACGAGCCGGTGACGGTGGTCGTGTCGGAAAAAGGCTGGGTGCGTGCCCGCACTGGCCACGGCCACGACGCCACGAGCTTTGCCTTCAAGGCGGGCGACGGCCTGTACGGCACCTTTGAGTGCCGCACGGTGGACACGCTCATCATCATGGGCAGTAACGGCCGCGTCTACAGCGTGCCTGTGGCCACCTTGCCCGGCGCAAGAGGCGACGGGCAGCCTGTGACCACGCTGATCGAGCTGGAGCCCACCACGCAAATTGCCCACTACTTTGCAGGCCCCGCCAACGCCATGCTGCTGTTGAGTGGCTCGGGCGGCTACGGCTTCTTGGCTTCGGTCGAGAACATGATCTCGCGCAACAAAGCGGGCAAGGCTTTCATCAGCCTGGGCGACGGCGAAACCGTCTGCGCCCCCAGCCATGTGAGCGGCTCCAGCGCCACCGTGCCTGCCGACAAGCTGCCCATGCCTGCAGCGACCAGCGTGTGCTGTGCCAGTACGGGCGGCCGTGTCTTGACCTTTGAGATCAACGAACTCAAGACCATGGAAAAAGGCGGACGGGGCCTGATGCTGATCGACCTGGAGGCCAAAGACAGCTTGGCCGGTGCTGCGGCCTATACCCGCAGCATCAAGATCGAAGGCATTGGGCGCGGTGGCAAAGCGCGAGAAGAAACGCTGGAAATCCGCAGCCTGAACAATGCCAAAGTGGCGCGGGCCAAGAAGGGCAAAGTGGCGGATCTGGGCTTCAAGCCGAATCGGGTGACGCGGGTAGAGTGATGCTTTTTTAAGCACGCCCCGTCAGCCCATGCTGGTCGGGCCTTTGGCGGCTTGTCCCTGCACTTTTCCACAGCTTTGGACACGGGCTGTGGGGACAATCAGGCCTGTCATCGCCAACTCAGCCCTGAGCTCCCAGTTCAGCCCTGAGCACCCAGCAGGTAATCGATCTTGCCCACTTCAACCCCGTTGTGGCGCAGGATGGTGTAGGCCGTGGTGATGTGGAAGTACATGTTGGGCAGCATCCAGCCCGTCAGGTAGTTTTGCCCGTTGAGGGTGCGGGTTTTGCCAGGGCCTGCCGGAAAGGTGATTTCTTTGTCTTCGGTGCCGTCCAGTGCAGAGGCGGGCACGGTAGCGATGAAGGCCAGGGTTTTGAGGATGCGTTCTTGCAGCTGGGCCAGGGTGGTTTCGGTGTCGTCAAACTTGGGCGCTTCGACTCCGCTCAAACGGGCCACGCCGTTTTTAACCGCATCGCAGGCGATCAGCACCTGGCGTGTGAAAGGGAGCATGTCCGGCGCCAATCGGTAGGTGGTCAGCGCCGTGGGGTCGATCTTTTTGGCTTCTACAAACTGCTCGGCCTTGGCCAGAATGTGGCCCAGGTTGGTGAGCATGCGGGTGCAGACGGGCAGGGTGGCGCTGGACATGGAAATGGTCATGGTGTTTCTCTTTTAAAAAATGCGAATGGGATTAGGTCGTTCAATTGATCTCGGCGATCAGTTCGATCTCAACGCAAGCGCCCATGGGGATTTGCGCAACACCAAAGGCGCTGCGGGCATGGGCACCCACTTGGGGTCCGAAAACCTGCCCCAACAATTCGCTGCAGCCGTTGGTGACCAGGTGCTGTTCGGTGAAGTCGCCGGTGGAGTTGACCAGGCTCATCACTTTGACAATGCGCTTGACCTTGTTCAGATCGCCCACGGCCGCGTGCAGGGTGCCCATCAGGTCAATGGCCACGGCACGCGCAGCTCTCTGGCCTTCGGGGGTGTCGATGTTCTTGCCCAGTTGCCCCACCCACGCTTTGCCGTCTTTTTTGGCAACGTGGCCCGACAAAAAGACCAGGTTGCCGGTTTGCACAAAAGGGACATAGGCCGCAGCAGGTAGGGCCACGGGAGGGAGCTCAATGTTCAGGGACTTCAGGGTGTCATAGACGTTCATGTTGTGGGCTCTTGGTGTGGGTGGATCGGCGCTGACCTGAGGCCAGTGTTGGGATTGTCGCCGAAACGCATTCGCGCGCTGATCAAGACAAAGGGCATGAGACCTGTCTAAACTGTTGTAAAAAGTACGCTTTGCATCACTACCGAGCGATTCCCACCACCAGCCCATTCAGGGAGGCTGTCATGAACCTCAATTCAAGTCTGCGTCCCAGCCCAACTTTCATCCCACAGGTTTGTCCATGAGCACGCGCACAGGACAAGGTTGGTTATTTGCCCTGGTTGCTTGGTGTGCTGGAATCGCTTTGCAACTGCAGCAAGAGACACTTTGGGCTGTTTCGGCTTATGTCTCACTGGCGTCCTTGGCGGGTGGCGCAGGTTGTTGGATCCACCGCCGATACCCGACCTTTAGGCCCAGAACCCTCCTTGTGGGGGGCGTGTTGGTTTGTCTTTCGTTTGCTGTCACGGGTCTGCATGCGCTGTCGCGGTCGTTGGCCATCGACCCCGCGTTGGAGGGCCAAGATTTGGATGTGGTGGGTGTGGTGCAAGCCATGCCGCAGCGGCAAGACGTGGGGTGGCGTTTTCGTTTTCGCATTGAGCAAGCCTGGCGGGTTGATCAATCAGGTCAAAACCGGGCGATCGACATGGACACCGAACTGCCCTCGCAGGTGTATTTGGGGTGGTACGGGCAAGATGGCAGACACGACAGCGGATGGAACTTGTCGGCATTGCCCGAGCCGGTGAAGGCGGGTGAGCGATGGCGACTGCGTGTCCGCTTGAAAGCGCCTCACGGCCATCTGAACCCCAGGGGTTTTGATTACGAGCTGTGGCTGTGGGAGCAAAATATTCGGGCCACCGGGTATGTCAAAACAGGCGTCAAAGACCCGAGCCCAGAGCGGCTGGCCAGCACGGGGCGTCACCCGATAGAAAGCTGGAGGCAGTCGGTTCGGGATCGTTTGCTGACCCATCTGGCCGCGGTGCCAGGTGGTGCATCGTCAGCCCAACACAGTGGCGTGATCGCCGCCTTGGTCACGGGCGATCAGGCCGCCATCGAGCGAAGCGATTGGGACCTCTTTCGGGCCACCGGGGTGGCCCATTTGATGAGCATTTCAGGTCTGCATGTGACCATGTTCGCCTGGCTGGCTTCGCTGGTCGTGGCTTGGGGCTGGCGACGGTCGGTGCCTTGGGGATTTGTCGGGGCCTTGCGTTGGCCCGCCCCTCAGGTGGGGGCTTTGGCCGGGCTTGTGCTGGCGGGTTTTTATGCCTTGTTCAGCGGCTGGGGGGTGCCCGCGCAGCGCACGATGTGGATGTTGGCGGTGGTGGTGCTGCTCAAACTGTCGGCCCGGCTTTGGCCTGGGCCATTGGTCTGGGCTTTGGCCGGGGCGGTGGTGCTGACCTGGGACCCTTGGGCCATGTTGCAGCCGGGCTTTTGGCTCAGTTTTGTGGCTGTGGGGATTTTGATGGCGACGGGCCATGCTTGGGAGCCGGGAGAAAAACATCCGGTTTGGTCAAGAGTTTGGTCAAGACGTGCTGGGGCTTTGGTTCGGGAGCAGTTCATTGTCACAGTCGCCTTGGCACCACTTGGATTGTTATTTTTTGGGCAGGTTTCTTTGGTGGGGTTGCTGGCCAATTTGCTGGCCATACCCTGGGTGACTTTCTTGGTCACGCCCTTGGCCATGCTGGGGGTGGCGTGGTCGGGCGCTTGGGATTTGGCGGTTTGGGCTTTGCAACCGCTGTCGGTGGTGTTGACTTGGATGGCTTCATGGCCCATGTCCTCTGTGTCTATGGCCATGGCACCTTGGGGCTTCGCTGCTTTGGCCTTGTTTGGCGCCGTGGTGCTGGTGCTCAAAGCGCCCTTGTCCTGGAAGTTGCTCTGCCTGCCGCTGCTGTGGCCCGTTCTTTTTTGGCAAGCGCCCAGACCTGCGGCGGGCACTTTTGAGTTGCTGGCCGCTGATGTGGGCCAGGGCAATGCGGTGCTGGTGCGAACCGCACAGCACAGCTTGCTGTACGACGCAGGGCCAAGTTATTCACCCGAAAGTGATGCGGGGCACCGGGTGTTGGTGCCCTTGCTTGCGCAGATGGGCGAGCGCATTGATACCTTGATGCTGAGTCATCGAGACAGCGACCACACGGGGGGGGCGGCGGCGGTGCTGGCCATGCAGCCTCAAGCGGCGCTGTGGTCTTCTTTGGAAGAGGGCCACCGATTGCACAGCCTGCGGCCGGGCTGGACGCGCTGCCAAGCCGGACAATCCTGGGTCTGGGATGGGGTGCTTTTTGAGATCCTGCATCCGCCTGAACAAGTGACTGGCGCGCCCTTGGACAAAAAAACCAAGCCCAATGCGCTCAGCTGTGTGCTGCGCATCAGCCACGGCACAGCCTCGGCTTTGTTGGCGGGTGACATTGAGGCCCCGCAAGAGTTGGCCCTGGTGGCGTCAGGCCTTGAGCCCGTGAACCTGCTCTTGGTGCCACACCATGGCAGCAAAACATCGTCCACTGGCCCATTCATCGAAGCCTTGAAGCCCCAAGTGGCCGTGGTTCAAGCCGGCTACCGCAACCGTTACGGCCATCCGGCAGAGCCTGTGGTTCAGCGTTACAGGGCGTTGGGCATTGATTTGGTTGAAAACACCCGCTGTGGCGCTGCGCGCTGGGTCAGCTCAAAACCCGAGGCGGTGCACTGTGAAAGGGATGGGGCTCGGCGGTATTGGCACCACACCGTGCCTCCCTGATCCTGGTGGTCAGCAGCTCACTCGGACAGCGTCAGCACCACAGGCGTGTGGTCGCTGGGCCGCTCGTTTTTGCGGGGGGCGCGGTCGATGACGCAGGCGCTGGCGCGTGCTTTGAGGGCTTGTGAAATCAGGATGTGGTCGATGCGCAGGCCCCGGTTGCGGCGGAATGCAAACTCGCGGTAGTCCCACCAGCTGTAGCTTTTCTCGGGCTGCTCAAACAGTCGAAAGCTGTCAGTCAGGCCCAAATCGGTCAGGGCTTGCAGTTTTTCACGCTCGGCCACGGTGCAGTGGATGGTGCCCGCCAGGCCCACCGGGTCCCACATGTCGAGTTCGTCAAAGGTGATGTTGAAGTCGCCCGTGAGCACCAAGTTCGGGTGCTTTTTCATCTCGCTTTGCACCCAATCGCGCAAGGCATCAATCCAGCGCATTTTGTAGACAAATTTATCGCTGTCCGGTGCTTGGCCATTCGGGAAATAAGCACCGATCACCCGCACCGTGCCACCCGCCCCATCGGGGTAGGTGGCGGTGATCACGCGCGACATGTCGTCTGCAAAGCCGGGGATGTTTTTGACCACCTCCGCGCCTTCGGCTTTGGAGATCAGCGCCACGCCGTTGTAGGTTTTTTGGCCAAACCACTGGGCTTGGTAACCTGCCTCGGTGAAAGCTGCCACAGGGAATTTGTCGTCCGTGAGCTTGAGTTCTTGCAAGGCCAGCACCTCGGTTGGGTGGGCGGCCAGCCAGTCCAGCACTTGCGCCAGACGCACAGACAAGGAGTTCACATTCCAGGTGGCAATTTTCATGACTTGATGTTGTGTTGGTAGGTGACGAAAGCAAAGCCCAAGCCGCTTGTCGTGGTGTGTTGTTCGCGTTGCACCTCTTGCCACTGAGCACCCAGTTCGGGCGCGAAGGCGTCGCCTTCAAAGTCTGCATCGATCTCGGTCACCACCGCCGTGCTGGCCAGGGGCTCGGCTTGGCGGTAGATCTCGGCACCGCCCATGATCCACGCATCGGGCGCGTCACCGCACAGGCGCATGGCGTCATCCAAGGAGGCTGCACGCCATGCGCCTTTGGCTTGCCAGTCGCTTTGGCGTGTGATGACGATGTTCAATCGCCCTGGCAGCGGCCTAAACCGCGCAGGCAGCGAGTCCCAAGTCTTGCGGCCCATGATGACCGGCTGCCCGAGCGTGACGCGCTTGAAGTGCGCCAAGTCCTCGGCCAGGTGCCAGGGCATTTGATTGTCTTTGCCGATCACGCCGTTGCGGGCGCGGGCATAAATCAGGTGCAGCTTCATCAGACCGCGACAGGGGCCTTGATGGCGGGGTGGCATTCGTAACCCACCACTTCGAAGTCCTCGAATTCGTAATCCAGGATCGACGAGGGCTTGCGCTTGATGTTGAGCGTCGGGTAGGCCATGGGGGTGCGGCTCAATTGCAGTTCGACCTGTTCGTGGTGATTGCTGTAAATGTGGCAATCCCCACCGGTCCAGATGAAGTCGCCCACGTCCATGTCGCATTGCTGCGCCACCATGTGGGTCAGCAGCGCATAGCTGGCGATGTTGAAGGGCACGCCCAAAAAGATGTCGGCGCTGCGCTGGTACAGCTGGCAGCTGAGTTTGGCTTTTTCGCCGGGGTTTTGCGGTGGGGCCACATAGAACTGGAAGAACGCATGGCAAGGCATGAGGGCCATTTGGTCCAGTTCGGCCACGTTCCAGGCGCTCACGATGATGCGGCGCGAATCGGGGTTGTTTGTGAGCGTGTCCATGACCTGCTGAATCTGGTCGATGTGGCCGCCACCAGGTTTGGGCCAGCTGCGCCACTGAACGCCGTAAACCGGGCCCAAAGAGCCATCTTCGCGGGCCCATTCGTCCCAGATGGTGCAGCCACGCTCTTGCAGCCATTTCACGTTGCTGTCGCCACGCAAAAACCACAGCAGCTCCACGATGATGGCCCGTAAAAACACCTTTTTGGTGGTGACCAGCGGAAAGCCCTCGTTCAAATCAAACCGCATCTGGTGGCCAAACACGCTGCGCGTGCCGGTGCCGGTGCGGTCGCCCTTCAGCACGCCTGTCGTGTAGACGTGGCGCATGAAGTCTTCGTACTGGCTGCGAACAGGGCGGTGAAGTGGGCGGACAGGGGAGTTCATGGTGAGCAAGTTTAAAGGGTGATTCAGGCCAGAACGCGCCCCGGATTCATGATGTTCTGCGGGTCCAGCGCTTTTTTCACGGCCCGCATCATGGCGAGGGCAGTGGGGTCTTTGTACAACGGCAACTTGCCCACTTTGAGTTCGCCAACACCGTGCTCGGCGCTGATCGAGCCCTTGAATTTGAGCACCTGGTCAAACACCAGGGTGTTCACTTTGTCTTCAAAGTCGTGCAAGAAGGCTTTTTCATCGGCCCCTTGGGGGGCTTGCACGTTGTAGTGCAGGTTGCCGTCGCCCAAGTGGCCAAAGTCGACCAGACGCACGCCGGGCACTTCGCGCGCCAGCAGGGCGTCGGTCTCGTCCACAAAGGCCGGGATGAGAGAGACCGGGATGCTGATGTCGTGTTTGATGTTCAGGCCCTCTTGCACCTGGGCCAGGGTGATGGTTTCGCGGATGTGCCACAGCCCTTTGGCTTGCGTCAGGTTTTCGGCGACCACGGCATCGGTTATGCAGCCGGCTTGCAGTGCGGCTTCGAGCAAGGCTTCAAACTGTCCCCGGGCGTGGCTTTCGCTTTCGCTGTCGGAGTTCTCCAGCAGCACGCACCAAGGCGTTGCTTGCCAAAGCGGCACGCGCAGCTGCGGGTAGTGTTTGTCGACCAGGCTCAACGCGAACTGGCCCATGACCTCAAAGCCCGTGAGACCTGGCCCCAGGTTCTGGTGCGCCAACCCCAGCAGCTGTACGGCCGCTGCCATGCTGGGCACAGCAGCCCAAGCGGTCAACTGCGCCGCTGGCTGGGGGTACAACTTCATGGAGGCGGCGGTGATGATGCCCAGCGTGCCTTCGCTGCCGATCATCAGGTTGCGCAGGTCGTAGCCGGTGTTGTCTTTGCGCAGCCCGGTCAGGCCGTGCCAGATGTCACCTTGTGCGGTGACGACTTCCAAGCCCAGGCACAGCTCGCGGGTATTGCCGTAGCGCACCACTTGAGTGCCCCCAGCGTTGGTGCCCAAGTTACCACCGATGGTGCAGCTGCCCTCCGCCCCCAAACTCAGGGGGAACAAAAATCCGGCATTCTCAGCGGCGGTCTGCAGGTTTTGCAGCACGCAACCGGCTTCCACGGTGATGGTCAGGTTGGCCGGGTCGATGGCGCGCACGGCGTTCATGCGCGTCATGCTCAGCACGATCTGGGTGCCCGAGCCATTGGGCACGCCGCCCACCACCAGCCCGGTATTGCCGCCTTGAGGCACGATGGGCGTCCTGGCCGCCGCGCAGGCCTTGACCACGGCGGCGACTTCTTGGGTGTTGCCCGGGCGCACCACGGCAAGCGCAAGACCCTTGACGCGCTTGCGCCAGTCTTGCTCCCAGGGGCTCAGGTCAGCGCCCGGGTCGTCGTGGGCGAGTACGTTGGCATGGCCACAGAGGGCGCGAAGCTGCGCGATCAGGGCGGTTTGGGAAAGGGTCAGTTCGGTCATGGCAGTCAGAAGTGAGTAGACAGGCTGTGGCGCAAACCGCTCATTCTCGGGGCGCGGGCACAAAGTTCCCCGTGGCTTTCGCGGCCTTGAAGCGGATGCGCACATGCAGCGCGCACGCCACAAACAAGGTGGTGCAGAGCAAGGTTTGCAGCGCGGCCAATCCTGAGGACGGCCAAGCATCACCCCAAGCGCGCACCACGCCTTCGGTGAAATAAAGCCATACCAACAGGCTGACCCAGCGGTAGGTGTACATCCGGTTTTTCAGCAAGCCAGCCACCGGGATGCACAAGGGCAGCACCTTGATGGCCCACCAACTGCCCCCATCGCGCAAAGGGGCCAGCCAGATTTCCCAGGCCAGGCCCAGCACGATCAGGCCCAGCAAGCTGCCCACGGCCAGCCAGCGCGTCAGGTCCAGGCCCGCTGGAGCTGTTACTTGGGGGGGGAGAGGGGAAGTTTCGGGGTTCGGACTCATTGCGATGGCATCATACCGGGCATGCAATCCTCCTTGTCCAAGACCGGCCTGATCGAACACACCCGTTTGTGGTGGCGAGAGCTGTCGGATTTTCCCTGGCGACAAATGGGCGGCGTCTTGGCCGAACGCTTTCGCGACGCGCGTTTGGGGCTCAGTGCCAGTTCGCTCACCTTCACCACTGTGTTGGCCTTGGTGCCCTTGTTTGCGCTGGGTTTGGCGGTGTTTTCAGCCTTTCCCGTGTTTGGCAAGTTCCAGGACATGCTGCAACGCTGGTTGGTCGAGAGTCTGGTGCCCGAGAGCATTGCCCGGCAGGTGCTCAGTTACCTGAACCAATTTTCGCGCAAGGCCAGCCGCCTGGGCTCGGCGGGTCTGGCGGCGGTGCTTTTGTCGGCGGTATTTCTGATGGTAACGATCGAGCGTACTTTGGGGCAGATCTGGCGGGTTCAGCGCCAGCGGCCCTTGCCGCAAAAGGTGTTGCTGTATTGGTCTTCCATCACGCTGGGGCCGTTGTTGTTGGGGGCGAGCCTGGCCATCAGCTCGTATGTCATGACGGCGTCGCGCGATGTGGTGGATGTCTTGCCCGGCTCGGTGCGCTGGGTGCTCGACAGTTTTGAATTTTTGCTACTGACCGCCTGTGTGAGTGGCTTGTATTTTTATGTCCCCTATACCCGGGTGCGTTGGCGACATGCCATCACCGCCGGTTTTTTGGTGGCCGCGTCGCTCGAGTTGGCCAAAAAAGGCATGGCCTTTTATCTGCTGGAAGTGCCCACCTATTCACTGGTCTACGGGGCCTTTGCTGCGGTACCGATTTTGCTGGTCTGGATTTATGTGACCTGGCTGTTGGTCTTGCTGGGGGCGGTGCTGGCGTCCAGCTTACCGGAGTTGGGGCGTGAGCATTGGCGCAAACCTGAAGGCGCGGGCTGGTCTTTCAGGTTGGCCCTGGAGGTCTTGGCCGAGCTGAATGCCGCCAAGTTGACTGAGCAGCGAGGCTGGAGTGCCGGGGCTTTGGCCGCCCGCTTGCGGGTGGAGCTGGGCGAGTTGCAGCAAGTTCTGGTGGTCTTGCACGCGCTCGACTGGGTCGGCCGTCTGACCGAGCAAAACGACCAGGCCCAGGCCCGGCAGGTTTTGTTGATCGATCCAACGCAAGCCCTTGTGGCGCCGCTGGCCGATCGCTTGCTGGTGTTGCGCGCCTCGGCAGCCGACCCGCTGTGGGTGCAAATCGGTTTGGACCAGGTCCGGCTGGCATCCTTGCTGCCTGCAGTGCAGCTTGAAGGTTCGTCTTCTGGTATTTAACGAATCGAAAAAGGGGCGTGCAAAAAGCCGCGAAACCGGGCCCGCCCGCCGCGCTCGGGCGCTTGGGTGAGCTGGACATCGGGAAAGCGTTGCAAAAACCGCCCAATGGCGATGCGCCCCTCCAAACGCGCCAGGCTCAGGCCTGCGCATTGGTGCACGCCAAAGCCAAAGGCCAGATGTTTGTTGCCGGTTCGGCGCAGGTCCAGTTGTTCGGGGTTGTCGTACACCGCCGGGTCGCGGTTGGCCGCGCCGATGCACAGCGTGACCAAGGCGCCCGCAGGCAGATCGACGCCATTGACCTGTGTGGCCTGCAAGGCGCGGCGGTTGCTCAGTTGGTTGGACGATTCAAACCGCAAGAACTCGTCCACGGCGAGCCCCATGATCTGATCACGTTCTTCGTCGGTGGCCGCTTGCTTGAGGTCGGCCTTCAGTTGTTCACGCTGCTCGGGCCATTCCTGCAGGCTGATGAGCGCGTTGCCGATCAGGTTGGTGGTGGTTTCATGTCCGGCGTTGAGCAAAAACACGCAGTTTTGCAGCAGTTCGACTTCGCTCAGGGCATCGCCATTTTCCTCGCCCTGGATCAGCCTTGTCAGCACGTCGTGCTCCGGGTCGCCCGGGTGTTGGCGGCGATGCGCCACCAACTCGCGCAGATAGGCCAGAAACTCGGTCACGCTGCGGTTGCCCAGCGATTCTTGCTCAGGGCTCAGGGCGGGTTCCAGCGCGCCCAAAATGGCCAGCGACCAACCGCGCAGGGGCTCACGCTCGGCGTGCGGCACACCCAACAGGTTGCCGATGATCTCGACCGGAATGGCCGAGGCGAAGTCCTCGATCAGGTCACCGCCATGTTTTGCCTCGATTTTGTCCAGCAGGCTGTCCACCAACAGCACCAGGCCCGGCTCCATGGCTTCAATGGCGCGGCGGGTCAGCCCGCCCATGATGAGACGGCGCACCCGGGTGTGCAGCGGCGGGTCGTTGAAGACCAGGCTGTTCGTGTGGTGCTCGAACAGCGGGGCCAGACCACCGGGGGTGGCAAACGGCGGTTGGTTGAACGGAGCGTGGTTGTATTTGGGGCCGAACTCGACTTGTTTGTCGGAGCTGAAGACCTTGGCGTCGCGGTACACGGCCACCAGATCGGCGTGGCGCGTCAGGAAATACGAGCCATCGGGCATGCGCTTGAAGGGCTCGGTCTCGCGCAGCGCGGCGTAGACCGGGTAGGGGTTGTCCAGAAAGTCGCGCGGCAAAGCCCGCAGGTCCAGCGATTGGGCGATTTTCTGGGCCCTCTCGGCCGACAAGGGCGGGGTGATGTGGGCAGTCAGTGTGTTCATGTTTTAAAAAACGCACCCCTGTGTGCGAATGGCCGTGCAGCTCACGGTTTCAAAAAATCCTTGAGCGCCTGCAACACGCCTTCGGGCGCTTCGGTCATGAGCGAATGACCTGCGGGCAGCTTGACCACTTTGGGCTTGGCGCACAGGCCAATCAGACTTTGCGCGGCCTTGGGTGGCGTCATCTGGTCCGCGCTGCCCAACACAAACAGGGTGGGGCAGGCGACCTGGGGCATGGCAGCCTCGGCACCACGGTAGTCGTTGCAGGCCTTGAAGCCGGTGTGGAAGACATTGACCTGCGTGTTGCTGGCCAGCACGCGGCGCATCAGCGCTTTGCTGCCGCCATACAACCAGGTGCCAGGCCCCAAAGCAGAAGGCGGTGGTGCCAGCGTGGAGTGCGAGAAGCTGTTGACCATGTCGATGGCCTTGAAGGGGGCGCTGACCGACAGGTCGAGCAAAGCGGGCGACACCGCCATGGGGTAGGCGGTGCCCACCATCACCAAGTGGCTGATGCGCCCCGGGTGCGATGCCGCGTCACGGGCAGAGGCTTCCAGCGCGATCAGCGAGCCAAAGCTGTGGCCGATCAAGGCGGCTTTGTCGATTTTCATCGCCTCGAGCAAGGCGATGACGGTGTCGGCGGCTTCTTCCACGCTTTGCGGCGGTGTGCCTTCGCTTTTGCAGTGGCCCGGCAAGTCGATGGCCAGCACATTCCAGCCGTGGTGCGCCAGGTAGCGGGTCTGCAAGATCCAGACGCTGTGGTCATTGAGCACGCCGTGGATGAACACGGCGGTGGGCTGCGCGGGGTTGAAGGGCTTGCCGCCGGTGTAGGCGTACAGCGGGTGTGTGGGCAGTTGGATGTGCATGTTGTGGGGGTGTTCAATGGTCCGGGATCAGGCGTTTGCCCATGCTGACGACCTGGTCGTCCAGATAGCCCAGAGATTGGTAAAAAGCCAGCACTTGGGCGTTGCTGGCGCGCACTTGCAAATTGATTTTGGGGCAGCCCGAGGCGAGCAACAGGGCTTCGCCGAGCTGCATCATGGCCTTGGCGTGGCCTTGTCTTCGGTGGTCAGGCGAGATGGCCAGATAGTTCACCCAGCCTCGGTGGCCTTCGTAACCAAACATGGCACTGGCCATCAAGCGGCCTTGCACTTCACCCACCAAAAACAGGTCTGGACGCACTTGCAGCTTGCGGGCAATGTCTTTGTAGGGATCGTTCCAGGGGCGGGTCAAGTCGCAGGCTTGCCACAAGGCCACCACGTCCGCTTCGTCAGAGCTTTGGTAGGCGCGGATGAGCATGGTCATGAGGCCTTTTCAGCAGCCTTGAGGGCTTTTTTCAGGTCATCCATCAAATCGGCCGGGTCTTCCAGGCCAATCGACAGCCTGATCGTGCCGGCGCCAATGCCGCTGGTGGCCAAGGCCTCGTCGCTCATGCGGAAATGCGTGGTGCTGGCGGGGTGGATCACCAGGCTGCGGCAGTCGCCCACGTTGGCCAGGTGGCTGAACACTTTCAGGGTTTCGATGAACTTTTGGCCTTGGGCGCGAGAGCCCCGGATGTCGAAGCTGAACACCGAGCCCGCGCCGCGTGGCAAAAGCTTTTGTGCCAGCGCGTGAGAGGGGTGGCTCTCCAGCATGGGGTGGCCCACACGGCTGACCAGCGGGTGCTCGGCCAAAAATTCGACCACCTTGGCTGTGTTTTCCATGTGGCGCGCCATGCGCAGGGGCAGGGTCTCGATGCCTTGCAAAATCAACCAGGCGGTGTGCGGGCTCATGCAAGCGCCAAAGTCGCGCAGGCCCTCGCGCCGGGCGCGCAGCAAGAACGCACCCACGGTGCTTTCTTCGCTGAACACCATGTTGTGAAAGCCTTCGTAGGCTTGGCTCAGTTCGGCGAACTTGCCCGACTTGTCCCAGTCAAAACTGCCGCCATCGACCACCACGCCGCCCACCACCGTGCCATGGCCCGACAAAAATTTGGTGGCCGAGTGGTACACCAGATCAGCCCCGTGGTCGAAAGGTTTGATGAGCCAGGGCGAGGTGAGCGTCGAGTCGACCAGCAAGGGCACGCCCGCCTCGTGCGCGATGGCGCTGACGGCTTCGATGTCGAGCACGTCCATGCCGGGGTTGCCCACCGTCTCGCCAAAAAAGAGTTTGGTATCGGGCTGCACGGCGGCGCGCCAGGCGTCCAGGTCGCCGGGTTTCACAAAAGTGGTGCGGATACCAAACCGGCTCAGGGTGTAGTGCAGCAGATTGTGTGAGCCGCCATACAAAGCCGAAGAGGCCACGATGTGCGAGCCTGCGCCCATGAGGGTGGCGATGGCCAGGTGCAAAGCCGCTTGCCCGCTGGCGGTGGTGATGGCGCCGATGCCGCCCTCCAAAGCCGAGATGCGCTGCTCGAGCACCGCGTTGGTGGGGTTGCTGATGCGGCTGTAAACATGGCCAGGGCGCTCCAGGTTGAACAGGGCGGCTGCTTGGTCACTCGACTCGAACACAAA
>NZ_JBILQU010000067.1:0-16555 GCF_044373035.1 Limnohabitans sp.
TCTTGAGCACGGCGGTGTTGCCAAAAGCCAAGCAGGGCGCAACTTTCCAGGTGGCCGTCATGAAGGGCACGTTCCAGGGGCTGATCAGCGCGCACACGCCCACCGGGTGGAACAGCGTGTAGTTCAGGTGCGTGGGCGTGGGGTAGGTGTGGCCATCCACGCGGGTGCACATCTCGGCAAAGTAGTGGAAGTTGTCGGCCGCACGCGGCACCAACTGCTTGCCGGTTTGGCTGATGGTCTGGCCGCAGTCGCGTGTCTCGGTTTCCGAAATTTCAGGGACGTGCTTCGTGATCAGGTCGCCCAGTTTGCGCATGACCCGGGCACGCTCGGTGGCGGGCGTGGCGGCCCACTTGGGGAAGGCGGCTTTGGCGGCGGCGACAGCGGCGTTGACTTCCGCTTCGCCGCCCGAGGCGACTTCGGCCAGCACTTCTTGCGTGGCGGGGTTGACGGTCTCAAAATAATCGCGGCCTGCGACACTTTGGCCATGGATGAGGTGGTCGATTTTCATGGTGTGGCTTTGACAAGGGTGTTGGTGAGCGCCCCGATGTTGTCGATCTCGGTGACCACCACATCGCCCGGGTTCACGTTCACGATGCCGTCGGGCGTGCCGGTCAAGATCAGGTCACCAGGATTGAGCGTCATGAAGCTGCTGAAGTATTCGATGAGCGTGGGCACGTCAAAAATCATGTCGGCGGTGTTGCCGCTTTGCGTGACTTGACCGTTGACGGTGGTCTGCAGAGCCAGCGCCATCGGGTTGGCGATGTCGGCCGCATCCACCAACCAAGGGCCAATGGGTGTGCAGGTGTCGCGGTTTTTCACGCGCAGGTTGGGGCGGTACCAGTTTTCCAGGTAGTCGCGGATGGCGTAGTCGTTGGCCACGGTGTAACCGCCCACGTGGTCATAGGCGTCGGCCTTCTTCACATGACGCGCTGTGCGGCCGATCACCACCGCCAACTCGCATTCGTAATGCATGTACTTCACATCAGCGGGGCGGTTCGTGAAGGCTTTGTGGCCGATCAGCGAGGCTTGGCCCTTCATGAAGGCGAGCGGTTCTTCGGGGGCTTTGAAGGCAAGTTCCTTGGCGTGGTCGGCGTAGTTCAGGCCCAGCGCGATCACGGTGCGCGCCTGCGGCACGGGGGCCAGTGGCGGCAGCCAGATGACCTCGTCAAAACCCACGCGATGGCCCTTGTGCGGGCCTTGGGTGATCAGCAACTGGCCTTCAGACTCGACCGCTTGCTGGATGGCGCCGGACCAGGCGATGCGGGCGTGTTTCATGCGGCTTCTCCCTGCACGGTTTGAACCCAGGGCGCAAAGCCAGGTGCGGTCAGGCACACGGTGTCGCCTGCACGCGCGCGAGGTCTCTGGCCGTTGGCCAGCACATCGGTGCCCAGCATCAGCACATCGCCGTCTTGCAAGGTCATGAATTCGGCCACGTCGGCCAGCAAACGCGCCACAGGCCGCACCAACTCGGACAGCTGCACCGTCTGAACACGCTGGCCATTGATCTGCACCGTGATGCTCAATCCGGAGGTGTCCAAGGCTGTCCAAGGCACCGGGGGCGATCCGCAGCCCAAATACCCATCGCGGCAACGGAACTTGACGGGCGGGCGGTAATAGCTCTCATGCGGCACGGACCAGTCGTTGAGCAGGACCGCGCTGACCGGTGTGCCATGGGCACCCATCACCAGGCCGAGTGTGGCGCCGATATCCACCTCGTTCACCCCGTCTTGCAGTGTCAGTGTGCCGCTCGGGTTGAAGGTGTTGGCCGATTTGACATACAGCACGGGTGCCTTGGGAGGGCCTTTGTGCGGATCTTGTGCCATGCGCGGAGCCCACAGGTCCCATTCGCGTTGAAAGTTCAGCAGGCAGCCGTAGACGGTGCCCGCAGGTTGCCAATGTTTCATGGTGCGGCTTTCTTTTTGCGGGGGGGCTCAGTGGGCGCCACAGGCCCATCGCCTTCCAATGCGATGACTTGGTCAAGCAGGGCATACAAATCATGCAGGACTGTTTTGCCCAGTTGCCCCTCCATCCAGGCGTAATGGGCCTCAATGCTGCGCGACAAGGCCTGCACTTTGGCCAGTCCGACCGCAGTTGCACGAACCACCGTCCTGCGGGCGTCCTGCGGGCAGCGTTGGCGTTCGATCAGGCCGTCACGCTCCATCCGGGTGAGCACACCCGTCAGGCTGGGTCCGAGCAAAAACGCATCTTTGGCCACTCGGCCGGTTTCCACCCCGCTGTCGTGGGCGTGTTCACCCAATACCCGTAACACCCGCCATTGCTGGTCGGACAAGCCATGTGCGCGCAGGCTGGGCCGGGTGTGACCCATGACCGACTCGCGCGCCTGCAAAAGCAGGCGCGGCAGGTTGCGGTGGATGAATGGGGTGGCCTGCATTTATTTAACATGTTAATTGATTGGTCAGGTTTTGATCTGGGTGTTTTCCCTTGTTTTTGCATTGAGGGTGACAAGGGGCGGTGTCTGGCCGTGGCCTTGAAGGGTGATGTGTCCAAGCCAATGGCCGTTGCTGCGAAGACAGATGGGCCGTTCACGCATTAAAGTGGACCCCATGTCACATGCTTTCAAACCATTGGGCCTGGAAGCGCCCATTTTTCAAGCCCCCATGGCGGGCGCGCAAAACCACCATTTGGCCTTGGCCGTGTGCCAAGCCGGTGGGCTGGGTGCGCTGCCTGCGGCCATGCTCAGCCCAGACGCCCTGCAGGCTGAACTTCAAGCGCTGACGGCGGCCACCCGTGCACCCTACAACGTCAACTTCTTTTGCCACACCCCACCGCCAGTCGATGCCAAGCGGCTTGCCGATTGGCGTGCGGTACTGGCACCGTATTACCGCGAATTCGGTCTTGACCCGGCCAGCATCCCCTCGGGCCCAGGGCGAGTGCCTTTTGGGCATGACAGCGCCGATGTGTTGCAGGCCTTTCGCCCCGCCGTGGTGAGTTTTCACTTCGGCTTGCCTGCGCCCGACTTGCTGGCCCGCGTCAAAAGCTGGGGTTCGCTGGTGCTGTCATCGGCCACCACGGTGGCCGAGGCGCAGTGGCTGCAGGCCCATGGCGCAGACGCCATCATTGCCCAAGGGCTTGAAGCTGGGGGCCACCGTGGCATGTTCTTAACCGAAGACCTGAGCACGCAAATCGGCACCTTCGCCCTGTTGCCGCAAATCGTGCAGGCCGTGCAGGTGCCGGTGATCGCCGCTGGCGGCATCGCCACTGCACAGGGTGTGGCTGCTGCCAAGCAGTTGGGGGCATCGGCGGTGCAAATTGGCACCGCCTATTTGTGCAGCCACGAAGCCACCACCAGTGCGCTGCACCGCGCGGCCTTGCAATCGCCCGCTGCTCAGCATACGGCTTTGACCCATGTGTTCAGCGGACGCCCGGCGCGCGGCATTGTCAACCGCCTGATGCGCGAGTTGGGGCCCCTGTGCCCACAGGCCCCGGCATTTCCAATGGCCACTGCAGGCATTGCGCCCTTGCGCTCGGCCGCTGAGGCGCAGGGCAGCAGCGACTTCTCGCCCTTGTGGTCTGGCCAAAACGCCAGCGTTTGTCGCACCGCCGCTGCGGCCGACATCACCCGCGATTTTCTGCGCGCCTGGCACGCGGCCTGAGCCCCATCCTCAGGCACACTTGCGTCCCATGGCCAAAGACAAATCGATATTCACCTGCACCGAATGCGGCGGCACCAGCGCCCGCTGGATGGGCAAATGCCCCAGCTGCAACGCCTGGAACACCCTGATCGAAGGTTCGAGCGAACCCGTTGCGGGCAAAAACCGCTTTGGTTCGGTGCACGCCTCGCTGGCCCCCACGTCCGAAGTGCTGCCCTTGGCCCAGATTCAAGCGGCCGACTTTGAGCGCCACCCTACGGGCATCGATGAGCTCGACCGGGTGCTGGGCGGCGGCATGGTCGAAGGCGGCGTGGTGCTGATTGGCGGCGACCCGGGCATCGGCAAATCCACCTTGCTGCTGCAGGCGGTGGATGCGCTGCAGCGCAACGGCATGAGCACGCTGTATGTCACGGGCGAAGAAAGTGGCGCACAAGTGGCCATGCGCTCGCGCCGCCTGGGCCTGCCCGACTCGCAGGTGCCGGTGCTGCCCGAAATCCAGCTTGAAAAAATCTTGCACACCCTGCAAGCGCGCCAACCGGGCATTGCCATCATCGACTCGATCCAGACGGTGTATTCAGACCAACTGACCAGCGCGCCGGGATCGGTGGCGCAGGTGCGCGAATGCGCCGCGCACCTGACGCGCACCGCCAAATCCACCGGCACCACCATCGTGCTGGTCGGCCACGTCACCAAAGAAGGCGCGCTGGCTGGTCCCCGCGTGCTGGAGCACATGGTGGACACGGTGCTGTACTTTGAGGGCGACACGCACTCCAATTTCCGCCTGATCCGCGCCATCAAGAACCGCTTTGGCGCGGTGAATGAAATTGGTGTGTTCGCCATGACCGAAAAAGGCCTGAAGGGCGTGAGCAACCCGAGCGCCATCTTTTTGAGCCAACACGCCGAGCCCGTACCCGGCAGCTGCGTGATGGTCACTCTCGAAGGCACACGCCCGCTGCTGGTCGAAATTCAAGCGCTGGTGGACAGCGGTGGACCTAGCCCCCGGCGCCTCTCTGTGGGCCTGGACCGCGATCGCCTGGCCATGCTGCTGGCGGTGCTGCACCGCCACGCGGGCGTGGCCTGCATGGACCAAGATGTGTTTGTGAACGCGGTGGGTGGCGTGCGCATCAGCGAGCCCGCGGCCGACTTGGCGGTCATGCTGGCGATCACCAGCAGCCTGCGCGGCAAAGCCTTGCCCAAAGGCTTCATCGCCTTTGGCGAGGTGGGTTTGGCGGGTGAAGTACGACCTGCGCCGCGTGGGCAAGACCGCCTGAAAGAAGCGGCCAAGCTGGGCTTCAAGGTGGCGGTGGTGCCCAAGGCGAATGCCCCCAAGAAAAATGACAAGGCTTTTGAAGGCCTGACCCTCTACCCGGTGGAGCGCATCGAAGAGGCCATGCAGGTGGTGCGCGGGTTGGACTGAGGGCGGGCCTCAAAGGTCTTGGCCAAGACCTCGTCAACGTTTTAGCGCCGGGTCGAGCTGGTCTTGCTGGTCAAATGCACGGTCGATGGCAGAAAGCTGTTTGAAGGCTTGCGTGTGGCACGTTGGGTGGCCATCGAACGCCCGGCTTTGCGAAAACTGGAGCAACTGGACTGGTCAGCCGTGCTGGACGATCTGAGAGCACCGCCCGGCAACCGACTTGAAGCGCTCAAAGGCGACCTGAAAGGCCAGCACAGCATCCGCATCAATGACCAGTGGCCTGTGCTTTCGATGGACGGCTGAAGGCGAATTCGATGTAGAAATTGTCGACTACCACTGACTCAAGGGGACACAACATGAGAACCGTTGCACCTGTGACACCCGGCGAAATGCTGGAAGAAGAATTTCTCAAACTGCTGGGTTTGAGCAAATACCGCTTGGCCAAAGACATTGGCGTACCGGCCCAGCGCATTGGTGACATCGTGGCTGGCAAACGGTCCATCACCGCCGACACGGATTTGCGCTTGTGCCGCTATTTCGGATTGAGTGACGGCTGGTGGTTGCGGGGCCAGAGCAATGACGACATGGCCATGGCACGCAAAAAAATGGGTGAGGCCCTGACGAAAATTCAGCGTTGCACTTTGTTGGCCGCTTGATCCGGGGCTGGAGGCTGTTGTAAGACTGTACAGGGCCGGATCAAACGGACGCCGCCAAGCGCAGCTAAGGCGTCAAGCCCCTGGATTGAGGCTCAAACAAATCAGAATCGTGGCAAATCCGGGTGCTTGATCGCCCCCGCCCGCACCAGCATGCGGCCGTATTCGGCGCAGCGGTTCAGCGTCGGGATCACCTTGCCGGGGTTGAGCAAACCCAGCGGGTCAAAAGCGCGTTTGACGGCGAACATCTGTTCGTTTTCTTCGGCGCTGAATTGCACGCACATGCTGTTGACCTTCTCGATGCCCACGCCATGCTCGCCCGTCACCGTGCCACCCATGGCCACGCTGGTTTCCAGGATGTCGGCACCAAACAGCTCGCAGCGGCGCAGTTGGTCGGCATCGTTCGCATCAAACAGGATCAGCGGGTGCAGGTTGCCGTCGCCTGCATGGAACACGTTCAGGCAACGCAGCGCGTATTTGACTTCCATCTCGGAGATGGCTTGCAGGATGTCGGCCAAGCGCTTGCGCGGGATGGTCGAGTCCATGCACATGTAATCGGGGCTGATGCGGCCCGAGGCCGGGAAAGCGTTTTTGCGGCCGCTCCAGAATTTGAGGCGCTGGGCTTCGTCGCGGCTGACCGAAATGGCCGTGGCCCCGCAGTCGCGCAGCACCGCGCTCATGCGGCCGACTTCCTCTTCGACCTCTTCGGGCGTGCCGTCGCTCTCGCACAGCAAAATGGCCGCCGCGCTCAGGTCGTAGCCTGCATGCACAAAGTCTTCGACCGCGATCGTCATGGGTCCGTCCATCATCTCCAGCCCCGCCGGGATGATGCCTGCTGCAATGACGGCCGCCACCGCGTCGCCGGCTTTGCGCACGTCGTCAAAGCTGGCCATGATGCAGCGCGCCAGTTGCGGCTTGGGCACCAGCTTGACGGTGACTTCGGTCGTCACCGCCAGCATGCCCTCGCTGCCCACCAGCACGGCCAGCAGGTCGTAGCCCGACGTATCCAGCGCCTCGCTGCCAAATTCAATCGGGTCACCTTCGACCGTGAAACCGCGCACTTTGAGCACGTTGTGCACCGTCAGGCCGTATTTGAGGCAGTGCACCCCGCCTGAGTTTTCGGCCACGTTGCCGCCGATCGTGCAGGCGATCTGGCTGGACGGGTCGGGTGCGTAGTACAGGCCGTAGGGTGCAGCCGCTTCGCTGATGGCCAGGTTGCGCACGCCGCACTGCACCACCGCCGTGCGGCTCACAGGGTCCACGGTTTTGATCTGGTTGAAGCGCGCCATTGACAGCGTCACGCCCATGCGGTGCGGCATGGCACCACCCGACAAACCGGTGCCTGCGCCGCGTGCCACCACCGGCACAGCCAAGGCGTGACAAGCGCGCAGCACGGCTTGGACCTGCGCTTCGGTCTCAGGCAGCGCCACCACCAGAGGCCGCTCACGGTAGGCGGTCAGGCCGTCGCACTCGTACGGTGTGGTGTCTTCGGGGGTGAAGAGAATGGCGTCAGCGGGCAGCACCCGGCCCAGTGCCTGCACCACGGTGCGTTGGCGCTCGGCACGTTCGGTGGCGGTCAGTTGCTGTGTTTCGACAGGGGCGTTGGCGCTCATGGCATTCAAAACCTTCAAGTTAGGCCATCACTGTACGCGCAAGCACAAGGCGTGGGGCTGAAGAATCTTTGACAGGCTTGTGAAATCAGACCAAGGCTTTTTTCAGCCAGTCGGCAAAAGTGGCGCATTCCCAGCGTTCCATGGTGCCAGTTTGCCAGCACAAGTAGTGGGCATAAGCGCTGGACACATTGTGGTCAAACAAGCGCACCAGTTGGCCATTTTCAATCCATGGGGCTGCCAATTTCAGACGCACCAGGCCAACCCCTAAACCTTGGGAGGCGGCATCGCAGACCAAGCCAGTATCGTTGAATGAAGAGGCTTCGCTGGGTTCTGGCCAGTCAAGATTATGGGCATCAAACCAAGTTCGCCATGGCTCCAGGGCACTGCGCAGCATAGGCATGCCTCGCAGGTCTGTGGTGTTGTAAAAAGGGCCATTTTCGCGAACCCAGGAAGGAGATGCCAAAGGTGTGACCTCGTCGCGCAGCAAGCAACTGTGCTCCACATCGTTGTACCGGCCGCTGCCAAACCGGATGGTCAAATCTGAGTCCTCGGCTTGTACATCGAACAGTGCGATGCTCACCTGGAGCGATAAATTGATTTCAGGGTAGGCTTCGATGAATTGTCGCAACTTTGGCATCAGCAAGATACGCGCAAAGGTGGGGGGTGCGGCCACCCGCAGTTTTTTCGGACCAGTCAAGGCGACACTGGAAGGTCGG
Source organism: Limnohabitans sp. (assembly GCF_044373035.1). Lineage (GTDB taxonomy): Bacteria > Pseudomonadota > Gammaproteobacteria > Burkholderiales > Burkholderiaceae_C > Limnohabitans_A. Next base: position 8,008 of record NZ_JBILQU010000067.1, read on the forward strand.
CGGTGCAAAGCGCGTAAACCTTCACAAACATCTTCAAGGTACTCAACGCCTTCTGCGGTCAGTGAGAAATCCGCACGGCTGAACAATTTAAAGCCCAGCACTTGTTCGAGCTGGCGAATGCGATGACTGATGGCGCTGGGTGTGACGCAAAGCTCGGCAGCCGCTTGCGTGGCATTTTTGTGTCTGGCCAGTGCTTCAAAGGTCAACAAGCACTGTATCGGGGGAATTCGGGGGTTCATTGCTGTGTATTGAATGGCCATACCCATCTGCGTCCATATGATGTAACCACAATGTAACTCTTAAACTTCAGTGTGCAATTGAATAAATTTCGACGTTACTTGAAATCTTGCAACCTATGCATTGGGCATCAAGCCAATGCTTTTTTCAGCCAATCGGCAAAAGTGGCGCATTCCCAGCGCTCCATGGTGCCGGTGCGCCAGCACAGGTAGTGGGCGTGGGGGCTGGGCACGCTGCGCTCGAACAGGCGCACCAGTTGACCGCTTTCCAACCAAGGTGCGCCGAGTTTGGTGCGGATCAGTCCGATGCCCAGCCCTTGGGCGGCGGCATCGCACATCAGGCCGATGTCGTTGAAGGAAGAGCCGTCGATCGGCTCGGGCCAGTCGAGGTCATGCGCTGCAAACCAGGTGCGCCAAGGCTCTAGGGGGCTGCGCAGCAGGGGCTGTCCCTGCAGGTCTTCGGCACTGGCAAAAGGACCGTTTTCGCGAAGCCAGACGGGTGAGGCCAGTGGCGTCACGTCGTCCTTGGCCAGACACACGTGTTCCACGTCTGAATAGCGGCCAGTGCCAAAACGCACCATCAGGTCGGCGTCTTCGGCCACCACGTCGAGCAGGGGAATGCTGACCTGCAAGGTGATGTCGATTTCGGGGTAGGCGTCCAGAAAGTGTTTCAGGCGCGGCATGAGCACCGAGCGCGCAAAAGTGGGCGTCACCGCCAGCCGCAGCTTGCGGCGTCCGGGCGTGTTGCTGGCGCTGGGAAAGCGCTGCAGCGCCACCAGGCCCTCGCGTACGTGGGCCAAGTATTCGTTGCCTTCGGTGGTGAGTGAAAAATCGGCACGGCCAAACAGCTTGGTGCCAATGATCTGCTCGAGTTGTTTGACGCGGTGACTCACGGCGCTGGGCGTCACGCACAGCTCCTCTGCCGCCTGGGTCACGCTGCGCAATCGCGCCAAGGCCTCAAAGGTCAAGAGGCACTGAATGGGCGGAATGCGTGATGTGTTCGTGGCAGACATGTTGATTAGATCGGTGGTGAAGTCACAAAGGGGCCGTGATGAAACACTATTTGAAGATCACGGTCTTGTGGCCGTTGATCAGCACGCGGTGCTCGCTGTGCCACTTCACGGCGCGGGCCAGCACTTGGCTTTCGGTGTCGCGGCCTTGGGCCGTCAGGTCTTCCACGGTTTTGCTGTGCTCCACCCGGGCCACGTCTTGCTCGATGATCGGGCCTTCGTCCAGATCGGCCGTCACGTAATGGGCTGTCGCTCCGATCAGTTTAACGCCCCGGTCGTGCGCTTGGTAGTAGGGTTTAGCCCCTTTGAAACTGGGTAAAAACGAGTGGTGGATGTTGATGGCACGACCAGCCAATTTGCGGCACAGGTCGTCTGACAAGATTTGCATGTAACGCGCCAGCACCACCAGCTCGGCCCCCTCGGCCTGGATGATCTCGTACTGCTTGGCTTCGGTCTGCGCCTTGTTGTCCTTGGTCACCGGGATGTGGTGAAACGGCACGTTGTAGCTGGCGGCCAGTTGGTAGAACTCGCGGTGGTTGCTCACGATGGCGCGGACGTCGAGCGGCAGCAGGCCACTCTTCCAGCGGAACAGAAGGTCGTTCAGGCAGTGGCCTTCCTTGCTGACCATGATCACGGTGCGCATGGGCTGGGCGGTGGCGTGCAGGTCCCACTTCATGTCAAAGGTCTGTGCAAATGCGGCCCATTGGGCGTTCAGTGCCGCGCCGTCTGCCTGAGTGCAGGCGAATTGCACCCGCATGAAAAACAGACCCGTGTCGTGGTCGTTGTACTGGGCTGCTTCTTCGATGTTGCCCCCGCGCCCCAGCAAAAAACCCGACACGGCATGCACGATGCCATTGCGGTCGGGGCAAGAGAGGGTCAGGGTGTAGGTGGAGGTCATGAGGTGGAATGCTTGCGAAAATCGCTCGCGTCAGGCGAGCGGCTTGAGAGGTGGCTATTGTAGAGAGCGCCTTTGATGGGCGCCGGGGGGGGTGTCGCTGTCCGGCTCTGGTCAGTCCCCCGTTGCTGGCTCTATCGCTGCGGCTTTGGCAGGCGTAAACTGTCAAGTTTGTTTGTTGCAATAAATCAGGAGCATTTGCCTTGGCCCACACCGACCTGAATATGGACAACCAGTGGTTGCCCTTCACGCCCAACCGCACTTTCAAACAGGACCCCCGCGTGTTCGTGGGTGCCGAGGGCATGCACTTCACCACGCACGACGGCAAAAAAATCATTGACGGCATCTCCAGCCTCTGGTGCGTAGGCGCGGGGCACAACCGCCGCCCGATCAATGAGGCCATCAAAAAGCAGTTGGACACGCTGGACTACGCCACGGCGTTTCAGGCCAGCAACGACAAGGCTTTCAAGGCGGCGCAGATGATTGCCGACATGGCCCCCGGCGACCTGAACAAGGTGCTGTTTTGCAACTCAGGCTCTGAGGCGGCCGACACCGCCCTGAAAGTGGCACTGGCCTACCACCGCGCCCGGGGCGAAGGCCACCGCAACGTGTTCATTGGCCGCGAAAAGGGTTACCACGGCGTCAACTTTGGCGGCATGAGCGTGGGGGGCTTGCCCGCCAACCGCAAGGTGTACGGCGCGCAGTTGCTGCCGCGTGTGGACCACATGCGCTTCATCCACGACCCGGTGAACCACGCCTACATCCACCACGAAGAACCCGTGTGGGCCGAAGACCCGCTGCTGGAGCTGGAAAACCGCATCTTGGTGCTGCACGACCCGAGCAACGTGGCGGCCGTGATCGTGGAGCCGATTGCGGGCAGCGCGGGCTGGTACATCCCGCCCAAAGGTTATGTGAGGCGCCTGCGCGAGATTTGCGACAAGCATGGCATTTTGCTGATTTTTGACGAGGTGATCACCGGCTTTGGCCGCTTGGGCGTGAACTTTGGCGCCGACTACTACGGCGTGGTACCTGACATGCTGAACTTTGCCAAAGCGGTGACCAATGGTGTGATCCCGATGGGCGGGGTGATCTGCCGCGACTTTATTTACGACGCGATGATGAACGCCAACGCGCCAGACCACGCCATCGAGTTCTTCCACGGTTACACCTATTCCGGCCACCCCGTGGCCTGTGCGGCGGCCATTGCCACCCTGGACCTGATGAAGGAAGAAAACCTGTTTGCCCGTGCGGGCCAGCAAGGCCAGAAGCTGGGCGACGCGATGCAAAGCGCCATGAAGGGCTTGCCCAATGTGATCGGCATCCGCACACTGGGCCTGGCCGGGGCCGTTGAGTTGGCCAGCATCGCGGGCTCGCCTGGCAAGCGGGCTTACAACATCTTCATGGACTGCTTCCACCACGGTGTGTGGGTGCGTCCGGCCGGCGAAAACATCGTCATTTGCCCACCCTACATCGTGGAAGACGCGCACATCGACCAGATCGTGCAGACGGTCGCTGACAGCATTCGCCGTCACGCCTGATGCCTTGGGGTATCGGTGCCGGGTTGACCGCTTGAAGTTCTGGCAGCGCACCCTGGGCACTTTGGCCGCAGCCTGGCTTGCGGCCGAAGGGTGCGTCTGGCTGGGCACGCCCATTCCTTGGATGCTGGGGCCTTTGCTGGTCACCGCCCTGGCTTCCATCTTGGGCGCACCCACGCACAGTGCGAACCTTTTGCGCAACAGCGGTCAATGGGTCATCGGGGCCGCGCTGGGTCTGTATTTCACGCCCCAGGTCAGCGCCTTGGTGCTGGCCCAGTGGTGGGCCATTGCGTTGGCTGTGGTGTGGGCGCTGGCGCTGGGGGCCTTGTTTGGCCTGTGGTTGCGACGCCAGCACGGCGCTGAGTTGTCGCACTTATCGCCCCGCGCCCTGTTTGCCACCACGTATTTTTCTGGCTCGATTGGCGGTGCGTCCGAGATGACGCTGCTGGCAGAACGCTATCGGGCGCGCACCGATCTGGTGGCGTCCGCGCACAGCATGCGCCTGGTGATGGTGGTGATCGCCGTGCCTTTTGGCATGCAGTGGGCACAACACCAGTGGGGTTTGACGGTGGATGCCTCTTTGCTGCCCGGTCCGCGCCTGGCGAAATGGCCGGGTTTGCTCTGGTTGGGCTTGTTGACGGCCGCCGGCGGCTGGGTGATGCTGAAGCTGGGCCGCACCAACCCTTGGTTCATGGGTTCGCTCTTGGCTTCCATGGCGGTGACCCTGGCGGGTTGGGAATGGTCGGCTGTGCCCAACGCGCTGACCAACGCTGCGCAGTTGGTCATCGGCGTTAGCTTGGGCATCCGGTTTCGGCGCGAATTCGTCAAAACGGCCCCCCGCTGGCTGGCCTCGGTGGCCTGGGGCTCGGTGTGGATGATGGGCGCGTCCGTGCTGTTTGGCATGGCCTTGGCATGGGGTACGGGCTTGCATCCGGCCATGATGGTCTTGGGCACAGCGCCCGGAGGCATCACCGAGATGGCCATCACGGCCAAGGTTCTGCAGCTGGGGGTGCCGGTGGTCACGGCTTTTCAGGTGTGCCGATTGGTGGCTGTGTTGTTGATTGTGGGGCCGCTGTTTGCCTGGCTGACACGCCGGCTGGCCAAGGCTTGAGCGTGGCTCAGTGCACCAAGACGGGTTGCTGAGCCAAGCCTGTGTAGCCTTCAAGCGTGTCTTCGACTTCTTCCTGGGTGGGTGTGTGCTGCTGCCAGGCCTGAATTTGCTGCTGGAACATCTCGGCCCAAGAGCCGTCCAGATAAACCTCTTTGCCCGAGCGTTTGTCCACGATTTCAAAACCATGGCGCTCCAGCTGGGGCTGGCTGCTGGTGGCAGATGTTTCGACCGGCGCATTGGCCAGCATGTGCATCACGGCAAAGGTTTCGGATTCGTACAACAGGTTCATGCGTTCATTCTCCCTCAACTTGTGGTTTGCAAGTGGGTGCATGTGTAACAACTTCAAGTGGGTGTGGTTTTTGGTGCGCGCTGGGCCACAAGGGGTGGGGTTATGGCGTGAGGGGTAATGCGCTCAAGACTTGGCGTCCTGTCAGCTGCAGGTCGATGAAATTGCCACTGACTTGCGTGATGCGGATGCGAGCGGGCAGCCAGTCGTGCGCTGCCGAGACCCAGAACTCGACTTGCGCATCAAAGCGGTTGCGCGGCTGACACACCCATTTGACCGTTTGCAGGCTTTGGCCGTCAATTTGAAGCGTTTCCAGTTTCTCCAGCGTCAAAAGCCAGGGCAAGGCGTCGCGCACGGTGGCCGTCTGGATCTGCAAGCGTGTGCCGGGCGTCATCAGTTGACCTGACCCGGCCATGGCGGCGGCCAACTGCACATACAGGCTGACCTGGTCTTGTGCGCCGGGTTGCAGGGCCACGATGGGGGCGTTGCTGCTGAACACGATGCGCTGGTTCGGACGATCAAAGTGGGCTGCTCGTTCGCTGCGCCAGCTGTCAGAAAAGCGGGTCGGGGCCAAGCCGGTGGCGTTGATCTGGCCCACGCTGCGCCAGTGCCTTGACCCCAGCAAAAAGGCTTTGACCGTCAGGCTCATGGCGTAGGCACTGTCGTTGTGCTGCCAGCGCAACTCGCCAGAAGCTTGGTAATTGATGCCTTTTTCCTGGCCACTGAGGCGGTAGCTTAGCAAGGCCGGGGAGGGCAGCGAGCCCAAGGCCATCTCGGGCAAGGCCATGGTGGCGTTGGCGATGCGCTCGGGCTGGGGTTCGGCGGGCTTGGCGGCGGCTTCGCTGGTGGCTGCGCTCGGGTTGGGGCTTTGAATGGGTTCAGGCACCTCAGGCTTGGCGGCGCTCGGGGTCTGCGTGCCAGGGGTCACTGCAAGGGCCTTGTCCGCGTTGGGGGCTGTATCGGTATCGGTCTGGGTGACAGGGAGCTGCGCCGGCACTGGGTCTGGGGTGGCCAGGGTGGCGACTTCGTCCAGGTCTTTATTCAGTTCTTTATCCACCGCCTGTTCTGGCACGGGCGGGTTCGCGGGTGGAGAGGTCTTGTCTGCTGGCGTCGTGTTTGGGTCCGCTGCAATTTTCTGTGCGTCTGGCTTGGGTGTGGGCGCAGGTTTGGGCGCGGGTTTGGATTTTTCAAGCAAGGCCACGCGCGTGCGGGCTGCAGGTGTGAGGCTGGGGTCCGTGGCCGCAGTGGCACCCGCTGTGGCTGGGATGGTTCGGGTCTGCATGGGGCCCGTGCGCAGCGTTGGGGGTTTGCTCAGTTGCCAGTCCAGTGTGCCCGCCAGGCTCAGCAGCACAACCAGGTGCAGCGCCAACACCAGCGCTCCCCAGCGAAGCAAACTGCGTGTGCTTGGCCGATCAGGCCGCTGTGCGCCAGGCAGCGGCGGCTGGGGGTGGGTGGGCAGCACCGGGCTCATGGGTTCACACGGCGTGGGTCAAAGGGGTGGGCATGAGGGGGCCGTGCATGCAAATCCGCAGGGTGCCGCACTCAGGCGGCGCGCCAACCCAGGTCGGCCGACAGTTGGTGGGCAAATGCGCGCAGCGGCTGAGCCACGGGGCCGTGCCAGTCGGCATCCAGCGTGGCCGATGAGCCCAGCGACACCACGCCCAAAACCAGGTGCCCGTCTGAATCGAACACGGGCGCGCACAGGCCTGAAATGCCCGGCAGCAGCACATTGACCACGCGGCCCAGGCCTTGCGCTCGGGTCTCGCTCAGCATGGCTTGGACTTGTGCAGGGGTGGACGGCAAATCGCTGCGGCCCAGCTTGCGGGCCAGGGCCAGCTCGGCTTCGATCATGGGCCGGGCCTTGTCGGCAGCTCCGCCGTGGCCGATGAAGGCGGCAAAACACCGGCCCGTGGCCGACGACAAGAGGGGCATCACATCACCCAAGCGCAAGCTGACGGGCATGGCCAGCGGCATTTCTTGCCAGTGCACCAAGGTTGGCCCCCGGTTGCCCCAGACGGCCAAGGCCAGGGTGTGGCCGGTTTGGTCCATCAAAGTGGGCAAGCGCTCACGCGCCAGCTTGACGGCGTCCAGCCGGGACAATGTGGCCAGGCCCAGCCGCAAGGTGGCAGGGCCAAGCTCATAGCGGGTGTTGGCATCCTGCACCACCAGGTTCAGGCGCTGAAAGCTCACCAAGTAGCGGTGGGCCTTGGCGGCACTCATACCCGCCGCACTGGCCAGGTCGCGCAGCATCAAGGGGCCTGGGGCCTGGGCCAGCACGTCCAGCAAGGCAAAACCTACCTCCACCGACTGAATGCCCGCGCGCTCTTTGTCCCCGTCCGGGGTCGTGTCCAAGGTGCTTTCAGTGGCCATATGCTCTAGAATCAGGTTTCGTTTAGTTAAACGAGTTTAACAATGCGTAATTTAAAGCGCGATTCAATGCGTGATTCGGCCCTGGTGAACACGGCTTGGAATGACGGAACAAACAGGTAAACATCATGAAATTGGCGACCTACAAAGACGGCTCACGCGATGGACAACTGGTGGTGGTCTCGCGCGACCTGAGCACCGCTCATTATGCGACCGGCATCGCCAGCAAGCTGCAGCAAGTGCTGGACGACTGGAACTTTTTGGCTCCCCAGCTCGAAGACCTGTACACCACGCTCAACCAGGGCAAAGCCCGTCACGCTTTTCCGTTTGACCCGGCGCAATGCATGGCCCCGCTGCCCCGCGCCTACCAGTGGGCCGATGGCTCCGCCTACATCAACCATGTGGAGCTGGTGCGTGCGGCGCGCAACTCCGAAGTGCCCAGCAGCTTCTACACCGACCCCTTGATGTACCAGGGCGGCAGCGATGACTTCATTGGCCCTTGCGACCCGGTGGTGTGCGCCAGCGAAGCGTTTGGCATCGACTTCGAGGCCGAGATCGCTGTCATCACCGGCGATGTGCCCATGCAAACCAGCGCCGATGACGCCATCGAAGGCGTGCGCTTGGTCATGCTGGCCAACGACGTGAGCCTGCGCAACCTGATCCCCAACGAGCTGGCCAAAGGTTTTGGCTTCTTCCAGAGCAAACCCGCCACCGCCTTCAGTCCCGTGGCCGTGACGCCCGACGAGTTGGGTGATGCTTGGCAAGGCGGCCGCGTGCACCTGACGCTGCAATCCACCTGGAACGGCCGCAAAGTCGGCATGTGCGAAGCCGGCCCCGAGATGACTTTCCACTTCGGCCAATTGATCGCGCACATCTGCAAAACACGCAATGTGCGCGCCGGCTCCATCGTGGGCAGCGGCACCGTGAGCAACAAAAGCGTGGAAGTCAACGGCAAACCCGAGTGGCCCAAAGGCTACAGCTGCATCGCCGAAAAACGCGCCATCGAAACCATCCTGGACGGCAAGCCGGCCACCGAATTCATGAAGTTCGGCGACACCATCCGCATCGAGATGAAGGGCCAAAACGGCGAGAGCTTGTTTGGCGCGAT
>NZ_JBILQU010000171.1:0-3705 GCF_044373035.1 Limnohabitans sp.
TGCTCGCAAGGTATGTTGGAACAAAAGCAAGCGCCTTCAAACCGCCAACAGCAGGCAGACCAAGCCGTGGCGGGTTGGAACGCTTTGCATGAACCCGAGTTTCAAAGTGCGTGGGTCGGTGTTGGTGGAAGCTACAAGCGCCCCTGCTCCCGCAGCAGTTGTGCGCGCTCCCGGATGCCGCGCTCACCGCGCTGCAGTGCCTCTTCGTTGGTGTGTACCGAGTACGAGCCCATGTGCAAATCATGCGGGTGCGGCACGGCGGAGCCGAGCACAAAGGCGGTGTCTTCCAGCGCCGTGAATGTGATGCCAGCTTCGCTGCGGTCAAACACCGCCAAGTCGCCCGTGCGCAAGGTGGCGGGGGTGGACAAGCTACCTTCGCCTACGGCAGCCCAGGCAACGCTGTGCCCGCGTGGCGGCGCGAACTGCCACGCTTCACCCGCCTTGAGGTGCACACCCAGATAGGTCATGTTGGATGGCGCAGGAATCGGGCTGCTGTGGCCGCCATAGCTGCCGAGCAACACGCGTGCGGGACCCACGTGCGGGATGTCAGCGGGGTCCAGGTAGCGGCTGTAGGCCGTGGCCAGCTCCAGTTCAGGCGGCATGGCCACCCACAGCTGGAACCCCAGCACGCGCTCGGCATTGGCCGGGCCACCGCGGTGCCACACACCACCGCCAGCCATCATCCACTCCACACCACCGGTGGGCAGCACGCCGCGCGCGCCTTGCTCACCGGTTGTGTCTTCGTAGTTGGCGCGGCCGTCGATCAAATACGTGAGGGTGGCGATGCCCGAGTGCGGGTGCATGCCGAATTGCGGCGCGCGCCCACCAGCGGGCGACTCAAACCGGTCCAAAAAAATGAAGGGCTTGAGCACCTCGCCCAGGTCTCCAGGGCTCACCAGCCTGGTGATGGGGCCGTGCGAACTGCCACGGGTGCGGTGCACCAGAGCCCGCTCTGCCGGACGGGTGGGGGTAGCGACTGTGGTCATGGAAACTCCTTGTGCCTATGGCTTCAATGGTTTCTGGTGACTGGGGCTGATCAGTTCTTGCGGAATTGTGCGGGACGGTTGTGCCACACGACCAGTGCACACAGCAGACCCAACACGATGGCAGGGATAGGAGAACCGGGCACCACGATCAAATGCGAGAGTGTGGCGCCCACCATGGTGCCGCCAAGCAGCAAGCCAGCGTAGAGGCCCGTCGCAGGGACCAGCATGAGCAGCGCGCCGGCCACTTCAATACCGCCGGTGACATAGCGGAACCACTGGCCGATGCCAATGGCTTCAAAGGTGGCGACCATTTGCGCCACGCCAGCCAGTTTTGCCGACCCGGCGGCGCCAAACGCCAGTGCCAAAAGAATGCGAACGCCCCAAACGGTGCGGTTTTTTGCGGTGGAAGACAGTGCCATGGTGAACTCCTTTAACAAGATTGATTGCGATGCCTGTAGATTAGGATCGCAGGCATTACTTGTGTAGACGCAATAATTGCAATTCACCATGCCATTTTTGAAAGCAATACCGTGCTCGATTTGAACCAAATGGCGCTGTTTGTGCAGGTGGTGCAGGCTGGCAGCTTTGCCGAAGCCGCACGGCGCCTGGGGCTGCCCCCCACCACCCTGAGCCGCCAGGTCGCCCAGCTGGAAGACAGCCTACAGGCCCGCCTGTTGCAGCGCACCACCCGCAAGCTCAGCCTGACTGACGCCGGACGAACGCTGTTTGACCGCTGTGCAGCCCAGATTGAGGCACTCACGGACGCCGCCGATGCGCTCAGCGGCGACACCAACACGCCCAAAGGCCGCATCCGGGTGGCGGCTTCGGCAGGGTTTTTTGACTATTTCCAGATGGACTGGTTGGCGGAATTTCTGGCGCGCTACCCTGCGGTGCAAGTGGAGTTTGTGTTGAGCGACGGCATGGCAGACTTTGTGGGCGAAGGGATCGACCTGGCGTTTCGTGGCAGCGGCGAACTGCCGGATTCCAGCCTGGTCGCCCGCAAGCTCGCATCAAGCTACATGGCGCTGGCGGCCAGCCCGGCCTACTTGGCGGCCAGGGGCACGCCCAGCACCATAGAAGACTTGGCTTTGCATGACTGCATCCGCCCCGCCAAGCAAGGGGCCAGCGGTACCTGGCGCTTGGGGCAAGGTGGCAACCTGACACAGGTGCAGGTCAGTGGCCGTTTTGCGGCCAATACCGGACAAGCGCAAATCAAGGCCGCGATTGCTGGCATGGGCATCTGCCTGCAGCCCATAGGCGCGCTGCAAAGTGCCTTGGCATCGGGTGCATTGGTGCAAGTGCTACCCGGTGTGGCCAGTGCAGCAGCAGGTCTGTTTGTGGTGTACCCCAGCCGCCGCCATGTGCCCCGCGCCGTCACCGCCTTTGTCGACATGACTTTGGAGCGGCTGGCGGCCACGATTGTCGAGCGCAACTGAACGCCCCGTACCATCAAGCCATGGCCTCGACTTTGAACCTGGACACCCTGCGCCGCTACGCCATCGCGCGCACGCTGTTTACACCTACCACCCTGCCAAAGGCCATTGCAAAGATGGGCTTTGTGCAGGCGGACCCGATACGCGCCCCGGCACGCGCGCAAGACCTGACACTGCGCCACCGCGTGCAGAGGTACCGTGCGGGTGACCTGGAGCAACGCTACGCAAAGCTGGGCATCGAAGAAGACTTCTTTGTGAACTATGGTTTTCTGCCGCGCCAGATCCATGCGCTCATGCATCCCCGCACACCCAAGACCGTGCCGAGCGCTGTAAAGCGCAAACAAATGGACGCGGTGCTGGCGTTTGTGCGCAGCCATGGCGTGGTGCACCCGCGCATGGTGGATGCGCACTTTGACCATGGCAAGACCACCAACTGGTTTGGCGGCTCCAGCAATGCCAGCACCCAGTTGCTCAATGACATGCACTACCGCGGCCTGCTGCGCATCGCCGGGCGCGCCAGCGGCGTGCGCACCTACGCATCGCGAGACGCCGACCTTGCCGATGTGTCCCCGGCAGACGCGATGGACGCGCTGATCGATGTGATCGTGAATGTGTACGCGCCGCTGCCCGAACGCAGCCTGGCAGAGTTGGTCAGCCACTTGCGAGGTGGTGCACCGCAGTGGGCGCACTTGCGAACTGAAGCCCTGCGCCGAGCCAAAGCGCGCCTGGCGCACACCACCATTGACGCACAAACCTACTACTGGCCTGGGGATGAAAATCCGGTGTCCAAACACCATGCACCGCACACCGGTGTGCGCCTGCTGGCACCCTTTGACCCGCTGGTCTGGGACCGCCGCCGGTTCGAGCATTTCTGGGGCTGGGCCTACCGGTTTGAAGCCTACACACCCGCACCCAAACGCGTACGCGGCTACTACGCCCTGCCGCTGCTATGGAATGAGCAGGTCATTGGTTGGGGCAACCTCTCGGTGGCCCATGGCCGATTGCACGCAGACTTGGGCTACGTGAGCGGCAAAGCACCGCGCGGGACCGGGTTCAAGGCGGAGCTGGCGCAAGAACTTTCCAATATCGCCCAGTTCTTGGGACTGGAAGGTGATGCGGCACACAAGGTTCTACAGCTCACCAAGTGAGTCGCTATCATTTCAGGAGCTGTTTGCGCACATTTCATAAGCACTGCAGGCCAAAACTGCTTGAAAGTAAGCCTGTGCGCCGGGTGTCATCTTCCACCCGGCCACCGGCATCGACACCGAAGCGGTGGCCAAAGCCCA
>NZ_JBILQU010000172.1:0-3702 GCF_044373035.1 Limnohabitans sp.
CGCCGGAAAACTGGTGCGGGTAATGGTCAATGCGCTCTTCGGCGGCCGAAATGCCGGTGTCCTTGAGCAGCTGGATGGCCCGTTGCCGCGCCTCTTGGGGCGTCACCGGCAGGTGGGCCAAAATGGTCTCGGTCAATTGCCTGCCAATGGAATACAGCGGGTTGAGCGAAGTCAGCGGGTCCTGAAAAATCGCACCGATCTTGCGGCCCCGGATGTGGCGCATCTCGTCGTTGTTCAGGTGATCGATGCGCTGGCCTTCAAGGAGGATTTGCCCCCCGGCCACACGGCCTGGTGGCTCCAGCAGGCCGATGATGGCCGCGCCCGTGAGCGACTTGCCTGCGCCCGACTCACCCACCACCCCCAGAATTTCACCGGGGGCGATGTCGAAAGAAATATCGTCCAGCGCACGCAGCGTGCCGTGGCGGCTGGGGAATTCCACCACCAGGTTTTTGACTTGTAAAAGACTCATCGCAATCTCGGATTCAGCGCGTCGCGCAACCAGTCACCCAGCAAGTTGACCGACAGGGCGATCAGCACCAGCATCAGGCCCGGGAAAATCGTGATCCACCACTCGCCCGAGAACAAATAGTCGTTGCCCACGCGAATCAGCGTGCCCAGCGAGGGCGAGGTGGGGGGTGCGCCCACACCCAAAAACGACAGCGTGGCTTCGGTGATGATGGCCGTGGCCACCTGGATGGTGGCCAACACCATGACCGGACCCATCACATTGGGCAGCACATGCTTGAACATGATGCGCAACGGGGCCACGCCCGTCACGCGGGCGGCCTGCACGTATTCTTTGTTGCGCTCTACCAAAGTGGTGCCACGCACGGTGCGGGCGTATTGCACCCAGCCCGTCAGCGAGATCGAGATGATCAGCACACCAAAGGCCAGCGATTCGTGCGCATTGGGAAAAAGGGCACGTCCTACGCCCGCGATCAAGAGCGCCACCAAAATGGCCGGGAAGGACAGCATCACATCGCACAGGCGCATGAGCAAAGCGTCGAGCCAGCCGCCCTTGAAACCCGCCAACAGGCCCAGGCCCACGCCGACCACCACCGACAAGAGGACCGAAGCCAAGCCGACGATCAAAGAAATGCGCGAACCATAGATCAGGGCCGACAAAATGTCGCGCCCCTGATCGTCGGTGCCCAGCAAAAACTTGGTGGTGCCGCCCTCCATCCAGGCGGGCGGCAAGCGGGCGTCGCTCAACTCCAGCGTGGCCAGGTCAAACGGGTTGGTGGGCGACACCCAGCCGGCAAAGACCGAACAAAAAAGACAAATGAAGGCGATGGCAGCCGCCACCATCGCCATGGGCGATTGGCGGAAGCTGTAACCGACGTCGCTGTTCAGCCAACGTTTCAATGCGTTCATGGATTATTTGATGGTGATGGATTTGAACGGCATGGAGTTGTCACCGCGCTGCACCAGGGTGACTCTTTTGCTGGTGCCCCAGGCCAGTGCCTGCTGGTGCAGTGGCAAGTGGCCGATGTCGGCGTTGTGCAACTCAAAGGCCTCTTTGATCATGGCATTGCGTTTGGTCTGATCGGTTTCGCTCTGGATTTTCACGGTCAGTTCGTCCACCTTGGGGTTGCAATAAGCGCCCAAATTGAACTGGCCGGTACCTTTGTCGTCCACGCAGCGCATCAAGGCATTGAGCGCGTTGTGGGCGTCGTAGGTGCTGGGGGTCCAACCCAGCAAATAGAAGCTGGTATCACGGCGCAAAATTTTCGGGAAATACGTGCCCTTGGTTTCGGCCTTGAGGTTGACCTTGATGTTCACCCGAGCCAAGTTGGCGGCCACCGCTTCGCAGATCTGGCCGTCGTTCACGTATCGGTCATTGGGGCAGTTCATGTCCAGTGAGAAACCCGTGGGGTAACCCGCTTCGGCCAGCAGCTTTTTGGAGGCTTCGGGATCAAAGGGCAAGCGCTTGTTCAGATCGGGGTTGAAGCCGTTGATGCCAGGGCCGACCATCAGGGCACTGGGGTTGGAGGCGCCACGCATGACCACGCGCTTGATGCCTTCGATGTCGATGGCTTGGAAGAAGGCCTGGCGCACGCGCTTGTCCTTGAAGGGGTTCTTGCCCTTCACGCTGGAGTACAGCAGTTCGTCACGCTTTTGGTCCATGCCCAAAAAGATGGTGCGCAACTCGGGGGCCACCAAGGCGCGGGTGTTGGCACCGGCGTTGATGCGGGGCACGTCTTGCACCGGCACGGGCTCCATGATGTCGATCTCACCGGAGAGCAAAGCCGCTACGCGAGTCGGGTCGTTGGCAATCACGGAGAAGATGACTTCGTCGACGTTACCCTCGATCTTGCCCCAGTAGCTGCCGTTGCGGACAAAGGTGGTGCGCACATTGGGCTGGCGCTCACGCAGGCGGTAGGGGCCAGTGCCGTTGGCACGGAAGGAAGCGGCGTTTTCAATCCCCTTGCGACGGTCCACCGGACGTGTGGCTTGGTTGTCTTCACACCATTTCTTGCTCATGATGAAGACGGTGGACAGCACATTGGGCAAGATCGGGAAAGGGGCCTTGGTTTCGATCTCGATGGTGTGGCTGTCCACCTTGCGCACTTCCTTGATGTCATTGGTGTTGCTGCGCATGTCCGAACCTTCGCCTGCAGCGCGATTCAGCGAGAACACCACGTCATCGGCAGTGAACGGCGAGTCGTCATGAAAGCGCACGTTCTTGCGCAGCTCAAAGCGCCACACCGTGGGCGCGGTTTGCTTCCACGAAGTGGCCAGGCCTGCTTCGAACTTCAGGTCTTTGCTCACGCCCACCAGCGACTCGTAAACGTTGTTGGTCACGCTCAGCTGCAATGACTCATTGAGCGAGTGCGGGTCCATCGACAAGGCGTCGCCCTGGTTGGCAATGCGCACGGTGGCGGCGTGGGCGCTGCCCATCGCCAAGGCAGACACCACGGCCAAAGCGGTCAATGTGCGGTTGAAGGAATGCATGCGCATGAAAAAACTCCTGAAAGAAAAGGGTGAAAGCGGTTAAAAAATCATGAACTGCGCAAGGCAGTGTTCAGCGGCAAAGCCTGCTCGATCAAGCTGGCATGCAAAGCTGCGCCCAAGGGCAGGATGTCGTCGTTGAAATCGTAACGGCTGTTGTGCAGCGGGTGCGGCCCTGGGCCGTGCGGCAGGCCTTGGCCAATCCGGATGTAAGCACCGGGCACAGCTTGCAGCATGAAAGAGAAGTCTTCGCCGCCCATGCTGGGCAGCATGTTGCGCCAGACCTTGTCTTCACCCACCAAGGTGGCCGCAACATTGCAGGCAAATTCGGCTTCGGGCACGGTGTTCACGGTGGCAGGGTAGGTGCGTTCGTAGTGCAATTCGGCCGACGCGCCAAAGCCTTGTGCAATGCCATTGCACAAAGAACGCAAACGCTCTTCGATCTGGTCTTGCACGCTTTCGCTGTAAGTGCGCACTGTGCCCACCAAGGTCACCTCGCCGGGAATCACGCTCATAGCGCCGGGGTTGCCGCCTTGCATCGAGCAAATGCTGACCACCGCTTGGTCAAACGCCGACAGGTTGCGCGAGACCACGCTTTGCGCGGCCGTGATGATGTGGCCCGCCACCAGCACCGGGTCGATGGCCTGGTGCGGGCGTGCGCCATGGCCGCCTTTGCCATTGATGCGGATCTCGATGCGGTCCACCGCCGCCTGCATGGGGCCGGGGGTGATGCCGATCACGCCCAAGGGC
>NZ_JBILQU010000069.1:0-16194 GCF_044373035.1 Limnohabitans sp.
AGACTGGCGCTGTGGTCAGCAGAACAGCGCTCGGATTTATGCCGTCATCCATCACATGGGTTGGCATTGGAAAATGATTGTTCTGTCTTTTGTCTTGTCCATGTGGGGCAGCGGCACCGCAGCCTTGAAACCTATCCATTGGAACGGCATATGAGACTTGACGGCTTGATGACGGCCTTGCCTTGGTGGCTGCCACCTGCCCTTGCGCTGGCTATTGGCCTGATGGCCTTGGCACCTCTAGGCACGCAGGTGTTGGCGCGGGGCGTGGTGTTCATCGACCTGGCAGTGGCGCAAGCGGCCGCCGCGGCTGCTTTGTGGGTGGCGGCGGTGGTCGATCACCCCAATGCCTGGACCACCCAGGCCATGGCCACCACAGGCGCCATGTCGTGCGCGTCGGCGGTGGCCTGGCTGTCGCGCCGTTGGCCGCAGCAGCGCGAAGCCCTGATTGGTTTGCTTTACGTCTCGGGGGCCAGCTTGGCTTTGTTGGGAGCCGGGCAAGACCCGCATGGCCGCGAACGTTTGGGCCAGCTGCTGGCGGCCGATGTGCTGTGGGTCAGCTGGCCCCAAGTGATGGTGCTGAGCGCATGCGCTTTGGTGGTGGCTGCATCGCACCGTTGGATGCAGCGTGATGCGGTGTTTTACCCGGGCTTTGCGCTGGTGGCCAGTCTGGTCGTGCCGGTGCTGGGTTTGTTTGTGGTGTTTGCCGCCTTGATCGCGCCCGCACTGTGGCAGCGCGCGGGTGTGTCGGCTTGGCTGGCAGGCCTCGGTGCAGCGCTGGCCAGTGCTTTGGGGATGTTAGCTTCATGGGTGCTTGATGCGCCCAGTGGTGCCTGCGTGGCATTGGCGCTTTCGGTGTTCGGGGTGCTCAGTGGGGGCTTGCGGGCGTCTGCCGCATCGGCAGCTTGATGCCGTCATTCCGACCTTGTGCATCTGTTCTGCTGCTCATGTCCCTTCCTCCACTGCTGTGTCTCAAGCCAGTGTTCAGGACGCACAAACCCACATTTGTGGCAAACTGTGTCTTTTATCACTGACTAACTGGAGCCTGACATGAGCCGCCTGACCATTGATGTCTCAGACCAGCAGCACCAGGCTCTGAAGGCCTTGGCTGCTCTGGAGGGCAAGAGCATCAAGCAGTACACGTTGGAGCGTCTTTTCCCCTCGGATGAGCAGCAGGCCATGCAGACCTTGAAGTCGCTGCTTCAACACCGTCTGGCCAGTTCTCAAGTAGGTGATGTTTCGGCATTGAGCGCCACACAAATTGCCGAGGAGACGTTGCGCGAACTGGGTGCTGTGTGAGCCGCCCTTTTGTGTATGTGCGCGAAGCAGAGGCTGAACTTCGCGAGATTGTGCGCTACACCGCCCGACAGTGGGGCGCAGCTCAGGCTCAAGCTTACGCCCGTTTGATGGACGAGGCGGCGACGGATCTTGCGCTGGGCCAAGGCGTATTCAAAGAGTGGAGTGACGTTTTGCCTGGCTTGCGTGTGAAGGCTGCAGGCAGTCACTTTGTGTTTTGCGTATTGCGGACTGGCCAACCGGCTCTGGTGTTGGCCGTCTTGCATGAGCGCATGGACCTGATGACTCGGATTCGCGCACGACTGTTGTAGCCGCGTAACTTTGGCTCTTGCGGCAGCGCTTGAGCGCGGCCTTACTTGAAGCCCACCCGGTCCAGCATTTGCTGCACCTTGATCTGGTTCATGCCCACGGCGCTGATCGGCAGTAACTCGCTTTTGAAACTGCCGCCGGTCATGGCTTTGAGGGCCGGGTTGTCAAAGCTCACGCCTTTGGCCGCTGGCCACTCGTTGTTGCCGTTGGCAAAGTGGTTTTGTGCCGCTGGGCTGGCCAGGTATTCGAGGAACTTGATGGCGTTGTCGGTGTTTTTGGCATGGCGGGCCACGGCGCCACCGGCCACGTTCATGTGGGTGCCCCAGCTGCTTTGGTTGGGGAAGACCACGCCCACTTTTTCGGCAACGGCGCGGTCTTCGGGTTTGGACGAGCGCATCAGGCGCGCCAGGTAATAGCTGTTGGTGACGGCCACGCCGCATTCACCCGAGGCCACGCCTCGGACTTGGTCGGTGTCGCCGCCTTTGGGGCTGCGTGCCATGTTGTCGACCAAGCTTTTGGCCCAGGCTTCTGTTTTTTGCGGGCCCAGGTGCTCTGTCAAAGCCCCAAAAAGACTCAGGTTGTAGGGGTGTGAGCCGCTGCGAATACACAAGCTGCCTTTGAATTTCGGATCGGCCAGTTTTTCATAGGTGTCCACATCGGATTTGTTGAATTTGACCTTGTCATAGACCATCACGCGTGCGCGGGTGGACAGGCCAAACCAAGCTGTGCCGCCGTTGTCAGCCGGTTTGGCGCGCAAGTTGGCGGGGATGGCGTCTTCCAGGAGTTTGGATTTGATGGGTAAAAACAAACCATCGACTTCGGCGCGCCAAAGACGTGCAGCGTCTACCAGCAAAATCACCTCGGCGGGTGATGCAGCACCTTCGGCTTTGAGGCGGGCGAGAATACCGGCATCGTCGGCATCCACGCGGTTGATTTTGATGCCTGTGGCTTTGGTGAATTCGCTGTACATCACTTCGTCGCTGGGGTAGTGACGGGCGGAATAGATGTTCAGGACTTTGTCTTGGGCCAAGCTGGCGGTGGCGGTCATCAGGCAGGCAATGCTCAATACGGATTGGGAAAATGTCATGGTGCAGGGGTTGGTGGGTTGAAGAAGTGCTCAGTGTAATTCAAATGCGAATCATTATCAATAAGATTTGGGGAATACATGCAAACAATGCAGGGGATTGATTCACGGGCCGGCAGGCCAGCCGGTCGGGCTGTGTGGGGTGGCTGGCTCAGGCGCGCTGGAATGTGTGGTGCTTGGGTGCTGACAGCGGTCGTGTTATCGGCCTGCGGCAGCTTGCAGACCAGCAAGCCGCAAGAACCCAGCTTGCCGCCCACGGCCGAACCGCGCGAACTGCGTTTGGGCTTGGCCCTTGGGGGTGGCGCTGCTCGCGGTTTTGCCCATGTGGGCGTGATTCAGGTGCTGGAGGAGGCCGGACTCAGGCCCAGCCATGTGGCGGGCACTTCGGCGGGGAGTTTGGTGGCAGCCTTGTATGCCAGCGGCAAAACCCCCGTGGAATTGGTGCGCGTGGCCGAGTCCATGCAGGAGGCCGAGATCACCGACTGGATGCTGCCGATTTTGAATCGGGGCGCTTTACGGGGCGAGGCCTTGGCCAAATACGTGAACACACAGGTGGGCGGCAAAACATTGGAGCAGATGCAAATTCCGCTGGGCATCGTGGCCACCGATCTGGGCAGTGGCCAAGCCATCACCTTCCGCCGGGGCAACACAGGGGCGGCAGTGCGGGCTTCGAGTGCGGTGCCCGCGGTGTTCCAGCCGGTGCGCCTGGGCGACCGTGAATATGTGGATGGGGGCTTGGTCTCTCCAGTGCCGGTGCGTCAGGCGCGTGAGATGGGGGCCAACTTTGTGATTGCGGTGGACATTTCCAGCGACCCGGAGGGCAACCCTTACGGCGACACTTTCCAGATCTTGATGCAGACCTTTGCCATCATGGGCAAAAGCATCAACACCCTGGCGCTCAAAGAGGCCGATGTGGTGATCCGGCCCGCTTTGTCGGGTGTCAAAAGTGCCGATTTCAGCGCCCGTTTGCGCGCGATTGAAGCGGGGCGGGTCGCGATGCGGGCGGCTTTGCCCACATTGAAAGCGCGCATGGTCCAGTTTGAACAGGGGCGGTGATTTGCGTTGGGTCCCCGATTATTCCCGGGGGAAAGCCCAGGCGATGTCGGTGCGCAGCCAAAAAAAAGGCCGATCTTGCGATCGGCCCTGGAAGGGATCCCTGTTTCCCAGACGAAATTCAAAGAGATCCGAGGAGACAACTTGCAAAACGACAGGCCGGAACTTGCAAAACCGGTCTGCCGAGAAAATCACTTCTTCTTGGCGGCCTTGGGCGCAGCGGTTTGGGTCACAGCAGCCAGGTTCGTTTCGGCCATGTCGGTGGCTTGCTTGACGGCTTTTTGCACCGATTCGAAAGCGGTGTTGGCGGCGGTCACGGCACCCTTCATCATGGCCACGGCTTGCTCGGAACCGGCAGGCGCGTTTTGGGCGGCGCTGTCCACCAAAGTGGCGAACTGCTTTTGTGCAGCGGCGCTTTGGGCTTCAAAGGCCTTGGTGAACTCGCTGCCTGTGCCCGACGCGATGTCGTACAGGTGGCGGCTGTACGCGGCCGTCTTCTCAGCCAGGGGCTGGAACAGGTTGGCTTGCATGGCCAGCAGCTCTTGGGCGTCTTTCACGCTCAGGGCGGCCTGGGTGTTGTTGGCGGAATCGTCCAGAGCGGCCTTGGCCACGCTCAGGTTCAGTTCAACCATTTTTTCCACGCCTTCGAAGGCTTTGGCGGTCAGGCCAAACAGGGTTTCCACGTTGGCTTTGTGCGAGGCGGCGATTTGTTCGGGTGTCATCATGAGGGGCTCCAGATAAAAGTTCGGTTTCAATAAGACTGCGCCTTAACTGGCCGGGGCCATACAACTTTGTTGCAGTGCAGCATGAGTTGAATTATAGGGTTACTACCGAGTATTGCAAGGGGATGGGCCCACACGTGGCTCAGTTTAGAGAGGGTTTTCTAGAATCGCTTTGCTCAGAATCAAACCATGCACGCTTATTACGCCGACCACTTTGTTTTGCCCTTGCCCGAAGGCCACCGCTTCCCGATGCGCAAATACAGCCGACTGCGAGACCGCCTGACGCAAGAGCTGCCCGCCGTGGTCATGCGCGAAGCCCCGGCCGCCAGCGACGGCGAGCTGGCGCTGGCGCACACACCCGCTTACATCCAAGGCGTGACCTCGGGTGGTCTGGAGCCCGCCTTGCAGCGCGAGATTGGTTTTCCTTGGAGCCTGGCCATGGCCGAGCGGGCGCGCCGTTCGGTGGGGGCCACCGTGGCCGCTGCCCGCGAGGCCTTGGTCCACGGGGTGGCGGGCAATCTGGCAGGGGGCACGCACCACGCCTATGCGCACAAAGGCGGAGGCTTTTGTGTGTTCAACGACATTGCGGTGACGGCCCGCCTGATGCAGGCCGAGGCTTGGCGGCACCACCGCCAACAGATGAAGGTGGCGGTGATCGACCTGGACGTGCACCAAGGCAATGGCACGGCGCATATTTTTGCAGGCGACCCGAGCGTGTTCACGTTGTCAGTGCATGGCGAAAAGAACTTCCCCTTTCGCAAGGAACCCAGCGACCTGGATGTGGGCCTGCCCGACGGTTGCACCGACGAGCCTTATCTGGCCGCCTTGCACCAGGCCTTGCAAAGCCTGCAAGACCGCTTTGACCCCCAACTGGTGATTTACCTGGCCGGGGCCGATCCGCATGAGGGCGATCGGCTGGGGCGGCTCAAATTGACGGTCGATGGCATGCAGGCACGGGACCGGTTGGTGATGGACTGGGCCTGGCAGCGCAGGCTGCCGGTGGTGTTGTGCATGGGCGGGGGGTATGGGCACGACATCGAGACCACGGTGCAGGTGCAAGTGCAGACTTGGGGAGTGGCTTTGGCCTACTGGCAGTTGTGGCAACGCTGGCACAATCTCGGGCGATGAACACCCCCGATTCGCCCGCAGTCAAACCCCAAGCCGACGCCCGCAGCAGCTACAAGGCGTTTCGCCCCATCAGCACCCGCTGGATGGACAACGACGTCTACGGCCATGTGAACAACGTGGTGTACTACAGCTGGTTCGACACCGCCGTGAATGCCACGCTGATAGAGCATGGCGTGCTGGACATCCACGGGGGCAGCACCATTGGCCTGGTGGTGGAAACCCAGTGTTTTTACTTTGCGCCACTGGCGTTCCCGCAAACGGTTGACGCGGGCATCCGTGTGGCCAAGCTGGGCACGTCCAGCGTGCGCTACGAGGTGGGGCTGTTCGCGCAAGGCGCAGAATTGACTGCCGCCCGGGGCCACTTTGTGCATGTGTATGTGGACCACGTAACCCGCCGCCCCGTGCCCTTGCCCGCCCCACTCAAAGCATATTTGGAGACATTGACGTGAGCATTTCGGACATCAGACCCCAGGTCAGCACCCGCGTGAGCGATCCGGCCAGCGTGGACGCCGCCATCCTGAGCCGCTTTTCGGCCCGCGCCTATTTGCCCCAAGCGGTGGACCGCAGCGTGTTGCAAGAGGTGCTGAGCATTGCCGCCCGCGCGCCCAGCGGCACCAACACCCAGCCCTGGAAGGTGTATGTGCTGCAAGGCGCCAAGCGCGACGAGCTGGTGACCAAAACCTGCGCCGCGCACGATGCCATCAGCGCCAACCCAGCGTTGGCCGCAGACTACGCCGAGTCTTACGACTATTACCCCGAAAAATGGGTCAGCCCCTACATCGACCGCCGCCGCGAATGCGGTTTTGGCCTGTATGGCGTGCTGGGCATTGGCAAGGGCGACAAGGCCCTGATGCATGCGCAGCACCAAAAGAACTTCCGTTTCTTTGATGCCCCCGTAGGTTTGATCTTCACCATCGACAAGGTGATGGGCCGGGGCAGCTTGCTCGACTATGGCATGTTCCTGCAAAGCATCATGGTGGCGGCACGTTCGCGCGGCCTGCACACCTGCCCGCAAGCGGCTTGGAATGGTTTTTCCAAAATCATCTTGCCGCTGGTGGGTGCGGGTGAGAACGAAATGGTGGTTTGCGGCATGTCGCTGGGCTATGCCGACGAGGCGGCCTTGGTCAACACCTTTCAGACCACACGGGTGCCTTCGCAAGACTTCACGCACTGGGTCGTTTGAGTCGTTTCCTTTCATGACGGTTGCTGCTGGCCGAGCAAAAAAAATCTTGGCCCAGTATGCGCAGCGGGTGCTGGTGCTGACGAGTGGGCGCATGGGCTCGGCGGCAT
The DNA here is from genome assembly GCF_044373035.1 of Limnohabitans sp. Taxonomy (GTDB): domain Bacteria; phylum Pseudomonadota; class Gammaproteobacteria; order Burkholderiales; family Burkholderiaceae_C; genus Limnohabitans_A. The sequence goes on from NZ_JBILQU010000069.1 coordinate 6,880, forward strand.
GAGCCCCGCTTGACGGGCGTGGGCATCCCTTACACTGCCCCACAACAACGAGCGGCCTCAGCCGCCAGAGACAACACACCATGATCATCACCAGCCTGCTCGACACCGACCTGTACAAATTCACCATGATGCAGGTCGTGCTGCACCAGTTTCCGGGTGCGCAGGTTGAATACAAGTTCAAGTGCCGCAACCCGGGTGTGCCCTTGGCCCCGTTTGTCAAAGAAATCAGCGAAGAAATTCGCTCTCTTTGCAGCCTCAATTTCAAAGAAGGGGAGCTGCAGTACCTGCGCTCCATGCGCTTCATCAAGAGTGACTTTGTTGATTTTTTGGGCCTGTTCAAGCTCAACGAAAAGTACATTGAAGTCACGCCTTTGCCATCGGGTGAGATCGACATCACCATCCAAGGCCCCTGGCTGCACACGATTTTGTTCGAGATCCCGGTGCTGGCCATCGTCAACGAGGTGTTCTTCCGCAACACCCAGAAAGTGCCCGACCTGCTGGAAGGCCGCCGCCGACTGGACACCAAAATCGCCCAGCTGCAGGCCACTGGCCTTGAAACCCTCAAGATTGCGGACTACGGCACACGCCGACGTTTTTCACGCGCCTGGCATGAAGAGGTGCTGCGCGTGCTGTCCGCCCGTTTGGGCACCGGCCCCAGCGGCCAGTTTGCAGGCACCAGCAACGTGTATTACGCCTATTTGCTGGGCCTGACGCCGCTGGGCACCATGGCGCACGAGTATTTGCAAGCCTGCCAGGCGCTGGGGCCTCGTTTGCGCGACAGCCAGATTTTTGCCTTTGAGTCCTGGGCCAAGGAGTACCGTGGTGACTTGGGCATCGCTTTAAGCGATGTGTACGGCTTCAACGCTTTCTTGCGCGACTTTGACCTGTATTTTTGCAAGCTGTTTGACGGCGCACGCCACGACAGCGGTGACCCGTTCAGCTGGGCCGAGCGCATGATCGCGCACTACCAGCACAACCGGGTGGACCCCAAAACCAAGACGCTGATCTTCAGTGACGGCCTGACCATTCCCCGCACCATCGAGCTGTTCGAGCAATTCCGGGGGCGCTGTCAATTGGCTTTTGGTGTGGGCACCAATTTGACCAACGACCTAGGGTACGAGCCGCTGCAAATCGTGATCAAGATGACCCGTTGCAACGGCCAGCCTGTGGCCAAGCTGTCCGATTCGCCGGGCAAGGGCATGTGTGATGATGAAAAATACTTGGCTTACTTGCGTCAGGTGTTTGAGGTCGCACCCGGCGCCTGATGCGGGACCTTTCACCGCTAATATCAGTTTCATTCAATTGGAGATTTGCATCATGAAGCTTTTGGGGACACGATGGACCAATTGGCTGGCTTTGCCAGCGTTGTTGGCCATGTCGGGAGGGGCTTGGGCTGCCGATTTTGACGGTTCGCAGTTGACGGTGATTTGGGGCGTGCCATTCGCTGGCATTTTGCTGTCTATCGCCTTGATGCCTTTGCTGGCGCCGCATTTTTGGCACCACCATTACGGCAAAGTCGCTGCGGCTTGGGGTTTGGCATTTTTGGTGCCTTTTGCCGTGATGTTTGGGCCAGCCATGGCTGGCGTGAACATGGTGCATGCGCTGTTTGCCGAATACATCCCCTTCATCATTTTGCTCACGGCACTGTTCACGGTGTCGGGCGGTATTTTCATTCGGGGCAACTTGCATGGCAGCCCGGGCCTGAACACGGCCATCCTGGCCATCGGTGCGGTGCTGGCCAGCTTCATGGGCACCACCGGCGCTTCAATGCTGCTGATTCGGCCCCTGATCCGCGCCAACGACAACCGCAAACACGTGGCGCATGTGGTGGTGTTCTTCATCTTCATCGTCTCCAATGCCGGTGGCTCGCTGACCCCCTTGGGCGATCCACCACTTTTCTTGGGCTTTTTGAAGGGCGTGGATTTCTTCTGGACTTTGAAGCACATCTTTCCCGAAACCCTGTTCATGTTGGGCAGCTTGCTGACCATTTTCTATTTCCTGGACAGCTGGTATTACAACCGCCGTGAAGAGGTCGCACCTCAAGACCCCACGCCCGACTCCAAGTCCATCGGTTTTGATGGGGGCATCAACTTCGCTCTGTTGGCCGTTGTGGTGGGCTTGGTGCTGATGAGCGGTTTCTGGAAGTCGCCGGTGTCTTTCAACATCTACGGCACAGAAGTCGGTTTGCCGGGTGTGGTGCGTGATCTGGGCCTGGTGGCCGTGACTTTCTTGTCCCTCCAGATCACCCCCGCCAAAGTGCACGCTGACAACCAGTTTGGCTGGGCCCCCATGGCCGAAGTGGCCAAATTGTTTGCCGGCATTTTCCTGACCATCATCCCGGTGATTGCCATGCTCAAGGCGGGTGTGAATGGCCCATTTGGCGCAGTGGTTCAAGCGGTGACCCAGCCCGATGGCAGCCCCGACGTGATGATGTACTTCTGGATCACGGGCGCATTGAGTTCATTCCTCGACAATGCGCCCACTTATCTGGTGTTCTTCAACACCGCTGGCGGTGACCCGCAGGTCTTGATGACCACCTTGGCCCCGACTTTGGCGGCCATCTCGGCAGGTGCCGTGTTCATGGGGGCCAACACCTACATTGGCAATGCGCCCAACCTGATGGTCAAAGCCATTGCCGAAGACCGTGGCGTGAAAATGCCCAGCTTCTTTGGTTACATGCTCTGGTCGGGCGGCATTTTGGTGCCCCTGTTCGTCATCATGAGTTTCATCTGGTTCCAATGATGTCCAAACCTTCTATTTTGGTGGCCCGCGCCATCTTTCCCGAGGTCCTGCAGTCTTTGGCGCAGGTGTTTGAAGTCGAGAGCAACCAGGCCGATGAGGTCTGGTCTGCTGCTGAGCTGACCCGTCGCATGCAAGGCAAAGTGGGGGCCCTGACCACCGGCAGCGAGCGCATCGACGCGGCGCTGCTGCAGGCCAATCCGCAGTTGCGCATCGTGGCCAACATGGCCGTGGGCTTCAACAACTTTGACGTGCCCGCCATGACCGCTGCGGGCGTGCAAGCCAGCAATACGCCGGATGTGCTGACCGAAACCACCGCCGACTTTGGCTTTGCCTTGCTCATGGCCACCGCCCGTCGCATCACCGAGAGCGAGCATTACCTGCGTGCTGACCTTTGGAAAAAGTGGAGCTACGACATGTTTGCTGGGGCTGAGGTGCACGGCTCAACGATTGGCATCATCGGCATGGGCCGCATCGGCCAAGGCATTGCCCGCCGCGCCGCGCATGGCTTTGGCATGAACGTGATTTATCACAACCGCTCGCGCCTGAGCGCTGAGCTCGAAGCCCGGTGCAAGGCCACTTATGTGGGCAAGCAAGAATTACTGCAGACCGCTGACCATGTGGTGCTGGTCGTGCCCTACAGCGCCGAGTCGCACCACACGATTGGCGCGGCCGAGTTGGCGCAGATGAAGCCCACGGCCACGCTGGTCAACATCGCACGCGGCGGCATTGTGGACGACGCGGCCTTGGCCAAAGCCCTGGCCGCGCGCCAAATTGCTGCAGCCGGCATCGATGTGTTTGAGGGCGAGCCCTCGGTGCACCCGGACTTGCTCAAGGTGTCCAATGTGGTGCTCACGCCCCACATCGCCAGCAGCACGGTCAAAACCCGCATGGCCATGGCGCAATTGGCCGCTGATAATTTGGTGGCTTACCTCACCCGTGGCCAAGCTTTGACACCGCTGAACACTTTGCCTGGCGCGCCTGCATGAATGAGTGGTTGCTGCTGGCTCTGGGCGGGCTGAACCTGCTGGTGCTGGTGTTTTTACTGCTGCGTTCTCGGGTGTCGCCCGAGGCGCAGGCCGAGCGAATGGCACAACTTCTGGCAGAAAAAACCACCGAGCAGACCGCCGCACAAGCCTCGATGCAGACCGCGTGGCAGCAGCAACAGTTTGCTGCTGCGCAGGCGCAAGCGGAGCGCCTGGAGCGCGAGCTGCGCACCGAAATCAGCCAGTCCGGCGTGCAGGGTCGGCAAGAGGCCACGCACACGCTCACGCTGTTCCAGCAATCACTTTTGCAACAAAGCGCCGAGGCCACCCGCACGCAAAACCAACAAATCGACGCACTCGCCCAGCAACTGGCCGTGCTGCAAAAAAGCCTGACCGACAGCCTGGCCCAACAAGTCAATGCGCTGTCAGAAGCCAATGCCCGCCGCCTGACCGAGATGCGCGGCACCATGGAAACCCAGCTGGCCCAGCTGCAGCAAAGCAACGCCGCCAAACTCGACGAAATGCGCCAGACCGTGGACGAAAAACTCCAGGCCACGCTGCAAGCCCGACTGGGCGAGAGCTTCAAGCAAGTGGCCGATCGCTTGGAGCAGGTGCATAAAGGACTGGGTGAAATGCACACCCTGGCGCAAGGCGTGGGCGACCTCAAGCACCTGCTGACCAATGTCAAAACACGGGGCATGTTTGGCGAGGCGCAATTGGCGTCGCTGCTCGAACAAGTGCTCACGCCTGAGCAATACGCCGTGCAAGTGGCCACGCGCCCCGGCGACAAAAACCGGGTGGACTTTGCGATCCGCTTGCCGGGCCGCTCGGACAGCGGCCAGCCCGTTTGGTTGCCGATTGACGCCAAGTTTCCCAACGAGGACTACGAGCGCCTGTTGGAGGCGCAAAGCCGCGCCGACCCGCTTCAAGCCGAGCTGTGCGCCAAAGCGCTGGAAAACCGCATCAAACTCGAAGCCAAATCGATTGCCGAAAAGTACCTGGAGCCTCCGCACACCACCGACTTTGCGGTGATGTTCTTGCCCACCGAAGGCCTGTACGCCGAAGTCCTGCGCCGCCCAGGTTTGATGGAAACCCTGCAGCGCGACCATCGTGTCACGCTGGCGGGCCCGACCAATTTGATGGCCATGCTCAACGCCCTGCAAATGGGCTTTCGCACGCTGGCCCTGGAAAAGCGTTCCAGTGAGGTCTGGCAGGTGCTGGGTGCGGTGAAGACCGAGTTTGGCAAGTTTGGCGACGTGCTGGACAAGGTGCGCAACCAGACCCAAACCGTGCTCAACACCCTGGACCAAGCCCAGACCCGCAGCAACGTCATGAGCCGCGCTTTGCGGCAGGTGGACGCGCTGCCCGAGTCGCAGGCGCAAGCCCTGTTGCCAGGCACGGATGAAGGACTGCAAGAAGGTGCGCAGTGAACCCTGATCTGGCCCGCCTGATCGCAGGCCAGATGTTCTTGCATGCCTGCATGGCCGGCGCGCGAATGGCCACGCCTTTGCTGGCGCTGCAACAAGGTTTCAGCGCTGTAGCGGTCGGGGCCTTGTTGGCGTTGTTTGCCTTGGCCCCGATGTTTTTGGCCTTGCCTGCTGGGCGCTACAGCGACCGCAAGGGCTTGCAAAAAATCATGCGCATCAGCGTGGCGTTGGCTGCATCGGGTGTGTTGCTGTCGGCGGTTTGGCCGGTTTTTCCGGTCATGTGTGTCAGTGCCTTGGCCGCAGGCGGCGCCACCGGCATGGCCGTGATCGCTTTGCAGCGGCATGTGGGCCGCATGGCCAAAGACCCGGCCGAGCTCAAAGTGGCCTTCAGTTGGTTGTCTTTGGGCCCGGCGGTGTCGAACTTTGTGGGCCCGGTGTTGGCGGGCTTGTTGATCGATTTTTCAGGGCCCGAAGCTGGGCATGTGTCGGGTTACCAGTGGGCCTTTTTGTTGATGGCGGTTTTTCCGCTGGTGACTTGGTTTTGCGTGCGCAAGGTGCCCGAACTGGCCTTGTCGCCGGATCTGTCCAACACCCAAGCCAGGCGCGCCTTGGATTTGCTGGCCGAACCCATGATGCGGCGTTTGTTGGCCGTCAACTGGGTGCTGTCTTCGTGCTGGGATGTGCATACCTTTGTGGTGCCGGTGCTGGGCCATGAGCGCGGTTACAGCGCTTCGGTGGTGGGTTCTATCTTGGGCGCTTTTGCCTTGGCGGCGGCTTTTATCCGTGTGTGTTTGCCCTTCATTGCGCGGCACGTCAAAGAGCACCAAGTCATCAGTGGGGCGATGGTGTGCACGGCTTTGTTGTTTGCGATCTACCCGCTCATGCCCAGTGCTGGGGCCATGGGTGTTTGCTCGGTGTTGCTGGGCCTGGTGCTGGGCACGGTGCAGCCGATGATCATGAGCACCTTGCACCAAATCACCCCGCCGCATCGGCAAGGCGAGGCACTGGGCCTGCGCCTGATGAGCATCAACGCGTCGAGTGTGCTGATGCCCATGCTGTTTGGCACGCTGGGTGCCGTGGTGGGCGTGGCCCCCTTGTTTTGGGTGGTGGGCGCAGCGGTGGGCTCAGGGGCCCGGGGGGCTTGGCATTTGCGGCCGGGGCCAGCTCACAAAACTCACGACACTTTGAGCTGATAAAAGTCGCAAATGGCTTGCCAGGCCGCCTCGGGCGTGTCGACGTAGTGGAATAAGTTCAGGTCACTCGCCGAGATCGTGCCCTCTTCAATCAACACATCCATGTTGATCAGGCCTTTCCAGAACGTGGTGCCAAACAGCAAGATCGGCACCGGCCGGGCTTTGCGCGTTTGCACCAGCGTCATTACCTCGAACAATTCGTCGAGCGTGCCAAAGCCACCCGGAAACGCGACCAAGGCCTTGGCCCGCATCATGAAGTGCATTTTTCGCAGTGCGAAGTAATGGAACTTGAAGCTCAGTTCGGGCGTGACATAAGGGTTGGGGTGTTGCTCGTGGGGCAGGGCGATGTTGAGCGCCACCGAAGGTGCGCCGGCCTCTTGTGCACCCCGGTTGGCCGCCTCCATGATGCCGGGGCCGCCGCCGGTGCAGATGAACAGCTTTTCATCGTTGGGCAGGCAAGAACATGCCCGGGACACCATTTGTGCAAAGACACGGGCGTTTTCGTAATGCTCGGCGTTGCGAACCAGGGCTTGGGCTTTGGCGATGTCTTGCGCCTGGCCACTTTGCTGCGCGATCTGCAGTTGGACTTGGGCGGCTGCCCGGTCCACAAAGCGGGCACTGCCAAACACCACCACCGTGTGCTCGATGCCCGCTTCGGCCTGGGCCAGGTCGGGTTTGAGCATTTCCAGCTGAAAGCGGATGCCCCGGGTTTCGCGGCGCAGCAAAAACTCGGGGTCGGCAAAGGCCAGGCGGTGCGCCTCGGGCTCCAGCCAGTCGCTGCTTTTGGCCTCGGCCAGCAAGTCGGCCCAAGCGTGGGGGAGTGAAGGTTCTTTGATGTCTTGAGTGCTTTGCATGCGTCTGATTGTGCATCGACAGCAAGACAAGCCAACGACCATGAAAAAAGCCCCTCGCGGGGCTTTCATCGGGGAATGATCCAAAGATCAGACGCGCTTGCGGTATTCGCCTGTGCGGGTGTCGATTTCGATCTTGTCGCCTTGGCTCACGAACAAAGGCACAGGCACTTCCAAGCCGGTGGCGATCTTGGCGGGCTTGAGCACTTTGCCCGAGGTGTCGCCTTTGACGGCGGGCTCGGTCCAGGTGATTTCGCGCACCACGCTGGTGGGCAATTCGACCGAGATGGCCTTGTCGTTGTAGAACACCACTTCGAGTTCCATGCCGTCTTCGAGGTAGTTCAGGGCGTCGCCCATGTTGGTGGCTTCGACTTCGTACTGGTTGAAATCGGTGTCCATGCAAACGTACATCGGGTCAGCGAAGTAAGAGTAGGTGCAGTCTTTCTTGTCCAGAATGACCTGGTCCATCTTGTCGTCAGCGCGGAACACGACTTCGGTGCCGAAGTTGGCGATCAGGCTTTTGAGCTTCATGCGCACGGTGGACGAGCCGCGGCCGCCGCGTTGGTATTCGGTGCGCAGAACGACCATGGGGTCTTTGCCGTGCATGATGACGTTGCCGACGCGGATTTCTTGAGCGGTTTTCATAGGAATTGGGTCTGAAATGAAAGGAGGGTGACCTGAGGTCAAGCCCACTATTCTAACCTGCGAGGGCCCGGTTTGGGTCTGAAAGCAAGCGCTGCCGTCAATACCGAGCCGTGAGGCCATGGGCCAACCCGCCCAGCACGATGCCACCCAAGGCCCACAGGATGTCGGTGTTGCCCGTGCCCAAAGCCGCAATGGCCGGGCCGGGGCAAACGCCGCTCAGGCCCCAGCCGATACCAAAAATGGCCGAGCCGATGACCGTCTGGCGGTTCCAGCTGGCAGGCTGGGTGAGGAACTGACCACCCAAAAGAGGGCGACCGAACCAGCGCGGAAAGCCCTTGTAAGCCAACATGGCCAAGCCCGCAGCGCCACCCATCACCAGCATCAGGCCCCAGTCCTTGAACTGCAAAAAGCCGATGACGACTTCGGGTTGCACCATGGTGGCCAGCGACAGGCCAAAGCCAAACAATGCGCCCGCCAGCAAAGTGACCAGCGCTTTGGGGAATGTGAGGGTGTGCGGATTCATGCCAGACCTTTCGTCGCCATGGCCATCAGGTTGGCGGTCATGAAGGCGGTGGCCATGAAGGTGAGCACCGCGAAAAGCGAGGGCAGCTGCAGCGAGCCCAGCCCGCAAATGCCGTGCCCCGAGGTGCAGCCATTGCCCAAACGCGCCCCATAGCCCACCAAAAACCCGCCCACCAGCAGTTGCCATGCAGGCACGCTGGTGAGCTGCGCCTCACCACCCGCCAGCGCAAAGCGCCAGACCAGCGCGCCCAGCACCACGCCCAGCGCGTAGACCAGCCGCCAGTTGCGGGTGCTGACAAAACGCGCTTGCTGAAAAAACGCCCGTTTGGACACAAACGACCAACTGCTGGAAAAAACGGAACTCATGCCGCCGACCCAGCCGTTGAACAAATAAAGCAGCGCCACGCCAGCGCCAATGATCAGGCCACCCAACAGGTAGTGCTGCCAGCCCAGGGGGAAGAGGGTTTCGATCAAAGCCATGGGTCGGGATTATCGGGCACGCGGATCGGGTCAATTTTGTGGACATCCAGCTTGGAGGCTCTGGGGTTCAGGGGTGCCCTCAATTATTTTGTATTGGCTGGGTGCGACTTTCGAAAATGCAAACATTAAGGTTATAGTTTGACGCGACGCCGACTGACGAACCTCAGCGGATGACCAACAAGGAGTGCCGGGTTTCATGGTGAATTTATACCTGTACAAAAATTCAGGCATTGGGGGCGAAGGCCCTGTCCGATGCGGCTTGCAACCCATTGATCAAAAGGATGTATCGGCACGTCCCGGATGTATCAACCGGGTTTTGCGGTCTACATTGCGTTAGCCACTTGCGCCAGAAATGACCTCGCTTCTCGAACTGTCCAAGTTCATCGCTTCCTTCGAGAGCTCTGCCTTGGGCCGCTGGCGAGAGGTGCTACCTTGGGAACTCACGGCTCAGTCGTCGTCCGTTGTTCGCATC
>NZ_JBILQU010000173.1:0-3682 GCF_044373035.1 Limnohabitans sp.
TTCACAAAAATTTAAATATGAAATTTAATTCCAATAAAATTTCATTCATGGAACTAAAAGAAATCGATTTCATCGACCTGCAACTGCTCGATGCCCTGCAGCGCGATGCCAGCATCAGCAATGTGGCGCTGGCCGAGCGGGTGAACGTCTCGCCCCCCACTTGCCTTCGCCGCGTCAAGCGGCTGACCGATGGCGGCTGGATTGAGCGCCAGGTGGCGGTGCTGAGCACCGACAAACTGGCCGCCAGCTTGGGCCATGGGCTGAGCGCCTTGGTCGAGGTGTCCCTGGACCGCCAAGGCAGCGAACACCTGGACGCGTTTGAGGCCCGCGCGGTGGCGCTCGATGCGGTGCAGCAATGCTGGCGCGTATCCCCAGGCCCCGACTTTGTGCTGGTGGTGCAGGCCCGCGACATGCCGCACTACCTGGCGATCAGCCAAACCCTGTTCACCCAAGACGCCAATGTGCGCAATGTGAAAGCTTTTTTTGCGACCAAGCGGGCCAAGTTCACGACGGCTTGGCCCGTGTTGGCCCGTGGCTAAAGCCCCAAAACTTCCAGTGCCTGATGGACTGACACGACTCGCAGTCCTTGCACGGGGGGCGCTTCCAGCAAATCCTTGTCGCCGCTGACCAAGTAATCGGCTTGGGCCTTCAGTGCAGCTTCAATGAAATGGTCGTCATCGCGATCCCGGCAATACAGCCCAGGTGCTCCTGCCTCCACCCACATCGCGCTGGCATTGAAGTCGCGCAACAAACGCTCGCGGTCGTCCAAAGAGATGTACCGGTCAAATTTGGGTCGATAAATCCGCGTGCGCAGTTCATCAAACGTCGCTTGAGAAAACACCAAACGGTGCCGAGCCAATGCACACAGCACCATCTTGGCGGGTGCACCTTGTGCAGACAGTGCGGCGCTGATGAGGATGTTGGTGTCAATGACCAGCTTAAGACTCGTCACGCAGCAAATCTTCCAGCAGATCAGGGGTCAAGCCCGCTTGCTCTGCCTTGGCCGCCGTGTCCACCAAGGTGTGTTGCAGGCGGTTGGCATAAAACTCACGCATGGCTTCGTAGTCGTGCGCCGAGACCATGACGCCGACCACACGATCGCGGCGCATGACGCGCACGGGCTCGCGTTGCGCCAGATCGATGAAATGGCCGAACTGGGTTTTGGCTTCGTTGGCGGTCAGGGTTTGCATGGCGTCAATATAGCACCAAACGACCGAATCGTTCGATTGAACCGTTCGATTATCAAGTTTTCGGCTTTTTGACAGGCCGCGCCCAGTTCGCGATGCTGACCTGCTTGCCGCGCGCCACGCTCAAGGCCCCTGGCTCGGTGCTCTTGGTGATGGTGGAGCCGCCGCCCACGGTGCCGCCCGCGCCAATGGTGACGGGTGCGACCAACACGCAGTTGCTGCCGATGTGCACATCAGCTTCGATCACGGTGCGGTGTTTGTTGGCCCCGTCGTAATTGGCGGTGATGCTGCCTGCGCCATAGTTCACGCGCTCGCCCACGGTGGCGTCGCCCAGATAGGCCAGGTGGTTGGCCTTGGCACCCTTGGCCATCGTTGAATTTTTGACCTCGACAAAGTTGCCGATGTGCACCTCAGCGCCCAGCTGCGCGCCAGGGCGCAGACGGGCAAAGGGGCCAATCAGCGCGCCCTCGCCCACCGACACGCCGAGTTTTTCGCCGTCGATGTGGGTGAAAGGGTGGATGACCGCGCCTGCAGCGATGGTGCAGTTGGCAATCACGCAGTTCGCACCGATCTTCACGCCCTCGCCCAAAAACACCCGGCCTTCAAAAATGCAGTTCACGTCGATTTCGACGTCTTGCGCGCAATCGAGCTGGCCGCGCAAGTCGAAGCGAGCCGGGTCTTGCAGGCGCACGCCTTCCACCATCAATCGGTGCGCCTGGCGCAGTTGGTGGGCGCGCTCGAGCTCGGCCAGTTGCACCGGGCTGTTGATGCCCGCCACTTGCAGCGCATCGGTAATCTTATGGGCCACCACGGGCACACCTTCAGCCACAGCCAGTTTGACCACGTCGGTCAGGTAGTACTCACCTTGCACGTTTTGGTTGTCCAGACGGGCCAGCCAGGCTTTGAGCCGGCGCGCGGGCACGGCCATGATGCCGCTGTACACCTCGCTGATCTGGCGCTGCGCATCGGTCGCGTCTTTTTGTTCCACGATGGCTTGCACCACGTCACCCTCGCGCACGATGCGGCCGTAGCCCGTGGGGTTGGCCATGTCGATGGTCAGCAGCGCCAGTTGTTGGCCGCCGCATTGGTCGATCAGCGCTTGCAGGGTGCCCGCTTGGGTCAGCGGCACATCGCCCGACAAGACCACCACCACGCCATCGTCGGCCAGCACGGGCACGGCTTGCTGCACGGCATGGCCCGTGCCCAACTGCGGTTCCTGGCGCACGCATTGGACCGCCAGCAGCTGGCCCGGGGCCAGCACCAGAGGCTCGACCTGATCAGCCCCGTGGCCGGTGATGACCACGGCCGAACGTGCATTCAGTTGCGCCGCTGTGTTCAGCACATGCTGCACCAGCGGCACTCCCGCCAAGCGCTGCAGCACTTTGGGCAAGCGGCTTTTCATCCGAGTGCCTTTGCCGGCGGCCATGATGACAACGTCGATGGGAAAGATGGGGGCGGTCATGGGGAGCACACTTTCTCGTTTGGCCACAGGTTAAGGGCGGTCTTCGCGCATGGTTAAATTATCGCTGCCCTGCATCGGGCCTATGATTCGTTAAAAAGGGCAATCCACCATGTGTCAAATTCGATTTCGGCTTTTTTGCGCCGCTTTGGCTGGCAGCTTATCGCTTTCGGGCTGTGGTGGAGGTGGTTCGACGCCAGCTGCAGGCTCGGCCACCCTGTGTGAGCTGCCGCTGAAATATGCTGATGGATTGAATGGCGGTTACAGCATCAATACGGTCGCCCAGGCGGTTCCCAGAACCTTCAACGTCTGCACCATCCAGCAGCCACTCGCGGCCAGCGTGAGCCTGTGCATTGACCACCGTCAAATGGCTGAGTTAAGTGCTCAACTGGTCTTGCCCAACGAAACCACGTTGGACCTGGAGCTCCCCAGCGCAACCCAAGGTTCCACCTGTTTGATCAGTGGGCGACTGCTGACCTTGCCGCTTCCTGTCAGCCGTTTGCAGGCCTTCAGTGGTCTCAAAGGCGATTGGACCGTGCGGGTGCGCGATAACAACTCGGTCTCCAACACCCCCATGGGTTACCTGGTCGGCTGGTCCATGCAAGCCGAAGGACTGTAATGATCCGCTTCGGCATCGCCGTTTTGGCGCTTTTGTTCTTACCCGCCTGCAGCGCCATCAAGCTCGGTTACCAGCAGTTGCCCACCCTGTCGTATTGGTGGCTCGACAGCACGGTCTCGTTCAGCGGCAACCAGACACCTGTGGCCAAGGAAGCGATTGACAAGCTCTACCAATGGCATCGCCAAGAAGAACTGCCTGGCTATGCTGCGCTGTTGCAACGCACGGCCGATCTGAGCGCGGGCCCGGTGCAGCCTGGGCAACTGTGCCGCGTGGTGGAAGAGATGCAAACCCGGCTCGACACCCTGATGCGCCAGGCGGTGGTGCAGGCCGCCCCCGTGGCCATGGCTCTGGGACCGCGCCAGCTCAGCCACATGGCAAGGCACTGGGAGCGGCAAAACGAAGAGTGGGAAAAGGAAT
>NZ_JBILQU010000174.1:0-3681 GCF_044373035.1 Limnohabitans sp.
GCGTGCTGCCGGAGGGCTCGGCAGGTGTTTCGATGCACTGGCCCGTGACGTCAAACTTCCAGCCATGAAAAGGGCAACGCAGGCCATCGCCTTCGTTGCGGCCAAAGGCCAGGTCGGCCCCACGGTGCGGGCAGTCGCGGTCGAGCAAGCCATAGTCGCCCTGCGCATTGCGAAACAGTACCAAGTCTTGCCCCAGAATGCGCACCGCTTTCACCGGGCGAATCGCCATGCGCGGGTCGAGCGCGGGGTTGAACTCGTCCACCAAGGCGACGGGCTGCCAGTAATGGCGCATCACCGCGCCGCAGGCCGTACTTGGGCCAATGCGGGTGATCAACTCGTTTTGTTCTGCTTTCATGGGGCCTCTGGCTTGTGCCTTGTATCTACCGGTGGCGTGGGCCCGTTGGTCTGGAGGCCCACGCTTGTCTGTTGCCGGTCAGTTTAAACTTTGGCGCATTGTAGTCATCCGTCTTCATGGGCCATTGAATACGGCATGTTCCGTCATTGCGCGTGGCATGCGTCCTGGCAGTTTAAAAAATCCGTCATCCTGAGGCGCTGGGGACGCGGCGATCCAGTGGGATGCTTGCGCACAAAAGAGATTGCCACGCTTGAACTCACCAAGAAGGGCTGCAGCCTTGCTGGCATCAGGGTCCATTGGTCCACAAGTGATCGCTTAAAGTCAAGGGGCTAAAAAAGCCACATTGCATGGCCATATTTAGAGCAAAATCATGCCCATGAAACACATTATTTTTATCTACGGAACCCTCATGCCCGGCCTGCGGCTGGAGGCCCAAATGCACGGCGCCCGCTTTGTGGGGCCAGCCCATATCGCCGGTCGTTTGATCGATGTGGGCCGTTACCCCGGGCTACTTCACGGTGATGGGCAAGTCACCGGCGAAGTCTATGAAGTGGATGACGCGCACTTGGCACGTCTGGATGGGGTGGAAGGCGTGCTACCCGGTGACCGCGCCCAATCACATTACTGGCGTGAGTTGGTGACGGTGGTCAGCGGCCCGCAGCAAGGCCAGCAGGTGCAGACCTATCTGTACAACCGGCCCGTGGATGGCTGCACGCCCATCCCGCATGGCGATTACCGCCGCTACATCCGCGAAGTCGGGCGCGAGTCCTGAAAACCCAGCGGGTCAGTCCTTGATCACCAACTCCCCGCGCAGCGAGTGCGACAAGCCTTGGGTGATGCGCACATCGGCCATCTGACCGATCAGGCGGTCCATGTTCGGGCCGCCGGGGAAGTTGACCACCCGGTTGCATTCGGTACGGCCCGCCAGCTCGGTGGCGTCCTTGCGTGAAGGGCGCTCCACCAAAATGCGTTGCACCGTGCCCACGCGGCTCTCGCCAATGCGCTGCACGTTGGCTTCGATGGTCGCTTGCAGGTGGTGCAGGCGGCGCAGTTTTTCGGCGTGCGGCGTGTCGTCGTGCAGGTTGGCCGCAGGCGTGCCGGGTCGGGGGCTGAAAATGAAGCTGAAACTCGAGTCAAAGCCCACATCGGTGATCAGCTTCATCATCTTGTTGAAGTCGTCCTCGGTCTCGCCGGGGAAGCCCACGATGAAATCGCTGCTGAGCGACAGGTCAGGGCGGATCGCCCGCAGCTTGCGGATCGTGCTCTTGTATTCCATGGCGGTGTAGCCGCGCTTCATGGCCATCAAGATGCGGTCCGAGCCGTGCTGCACCGGCAAATGCAAGTGGCTCACCAGTTTGGGAATCTTTTCATACGCGTCGATCAGGCGCTGCGTGAACTCGTTCGGGTGGCTGGTCACGTAGCGGATGCGCTCGATGCCCGGCATGTCGGCCACGTATTCCAGCAACAAGGCAAAGTCAGCGATTTCCACAGCGCTTGTGCGGTTTGTGATGGTGTTGCCACCCATCTTGCCCCGGTAAGCGTTCACGTTCTGGCCCAGCAGGGTGATCTCTTTCACGCCCTGCGCGGCCAGACCGGCGATTTCGACCAGCACATCGTCAAACGGGCGCGACACCTCTTCGCCCCGGGTGTAAGGCACCACGCAATAGCTGCAGTATTTGCTGCAGCCTTCCATGATCGACACAAAGGCGGTGGCGCCGTCCACCTTGGCTGGGGGCAAGTGGTCGAACTTTTCAATCTCGGGGAAGCTGATGTCCACCTGCGGGCGCTGCTTGCGCTCGCGCTCGTTCAGCAACTCGGGCAGGCGGTGCAGGGTCTGCGGGCCAAACACCACGTCCACATAGGGCGCGCGCTTGATGATTTCGGCACCTTCCTGGCTGGCCACGCAGCCGCCCACGCCAATCAGCACGCCCTTGGCTTTCAGGTGCTGCACCCGGCCCAGATCGCTGAAGACTTTTTCTTGCGCCTTCTCACGCACCGAGCAGGTGTTGAACAAAATCAGATCGGCCTCGTCCACGTTCTGTGTGGGCACGTAGCCCTGCGCTGCGCCCAGCACATCGGCCATCTTGTCCGAGTCGTACTCGTTCATTTGGCAGCCAAAGGTTTTGATGAAGACCTTCTTGCTCATGTGGCCTCCACGGAATTCATGGAGGTGATGAAGTCAAGGCAAAGCAAAGTACGCCCGCCAGGGGCCAGAGTGCAGCGGTTCATGGTGTAGATCCAGAGGCTGTTGGGGAAAAGCGCGCGGGGCGCTAAGGAACGTGATTATCGCAGGCAGATCATTTCAGTGGGTCTGACGTTACCCCAAACCTTTAGACACTTCGGCTGGCGCAGTTTGCCGCTTACGCTCAGGATTCAGAAATGATTGAAAAAATCAGAGCTGCAAGTGGTCTTTCATCTCCGGTGAAAGAGGCTTGCATGATCGGGTAAACGTCGGCTTGGTTGAGTGCTGAGTAGTCGAGGGCAAATCCTGCCTGCTCAGCCAGTTGAGCGATGAACAACCTTTGCGCGCGTCCATTGCCTTCTCTGAAAGGATGAATCGCGTTGATTTCTGACAAATAGTGCGCGAGCCGATGCGATATGGGACTGGCCCCAAGTCCACGCAGGTGGTTCTCGTCTTTGAGCGTTTTAAATACTTTGTTAGCGTATGAAGCGATCAATCGGGCATTGCAAAAGCGACTGTCGCCCCGGACGATGTCCACCGTCCTGACCATGCCAGCCCAGTCATAAACATCTTGAAAGATGTGCGCGTGGATTTTGCACAAGTGATCGAGATCGAAATCGCCGTCGATGGCTTGCTCGGAGAGCTCAATGATGCGGAGGGTGGTGAAGTCGCCCTCGAACTCATCCAGCAAGTTTTGATCTGTGATCCCGGCCTTGTTTTACAGAACAGTGGTGCCGGGCATGCAGTAGGTGTCATCCGCCTCGTAGCGTGACATACCTGGACTTGAGCTCGGCGAGCAGTTCCGCAGTCGTTTTGTGACCGCTCACATAGGCCTCAAGTCCGAACTTGAGGCCGACACTGGGCCTGAGTTTTTCAATGCGCAGTGTGCCCAGCGTATTTGCAACGATTTTTTTACGTGCAGATGGGGTGGTTGGGCTTTGGGGCATTGCAAATGATTTCCAGTTCACTCGATTTTACTGAAGAGGCGTGGAACTGTCACTCATTGGCCAGGGGGCTCTTCGGCTTGAAAAACATCGGATAAGCCCTTTGCACCGTCGGGCTGTCATGGGCCCAGCTGTGGCATTGGCCCAGAAAATAGGGCGCCTGGGTCATTTCGGGGTGAGGCTGGCCCGTCAGTTCGCGG
>NZ_JBILQU010000007.1:0-61651 GCF_044373035.1 Limnohabitans sp.
AGAACGCGGATGCCGTCGAGTGAGTTCATGGGGCACATTGTCGCCAAAACCCAATGCGGCCGCTGATCAGGATAATCACCCCATGCGAATCTATTCCTCGGCCCTGGTGGCCAGCCTCTTCGGGGCCCTGACTTTGAGCGCTTGCAACCCTGCCCAAAACTGGCGCGATGTGGCTTTTGAGGGCAGTGCGCTCAAAGTCCAACTGCCCTGCAAACCCGACCGAACCGCCCGCAGCGTGCCTTTGGGCGGCGTGCCTGTGGAGTTGCAAGTGGTAGGCTGCGAAAGCGGCACGGCCATGTTTGCGGTGATGAGCGCGGCCTTGCCTGCCGGGTCCGACGCCAGCGCCGTGATGGCCGCTTGGCAAAAAGCCACCCTCGACAATGCCCGCGTGCCCCAACCCTTGGTGGCCGGGCAGCAGCAGGCTTGGCATCGCCCTGGCCAGTTGCCCTTGGCGACTTCTTTGCGGGTACAAGCCCCAGGCCTGCGCGCCAATGGTGAGCCGGTGAGCATGGATGCTGTCTGGGGAGCGTTGGCAGAGGGCGAGCGCGTGCGGTTGGTCCATGCCGTGGTGTATGACCGCAAAATCGCGGTGGAATTGTCCTCGACCTTGTTTGAAAGCATTCAGCCATGAGCGCCACCACCGTGAGCAGCAACACCTTGGCGCATCCCGACCATTTGCCGCGCCGCATGGCCGTGGTGGTGTTTTTGGCCTTTGCGCTGGCCTATTTTTTCTCGGCCCTGGTGCGGGCCATCACCGCCACCCTGTCGCCCACCTTGACGGCCGAATTCAACCTGAGCGCGCAGGACCTGGGTCTGCTGGCTGGTGGGTACTTTTTGGGCTTTTCGCTCACCCAACTGCCTTTGGGGCGCTGGCTGGACCAGCACGGGCCCAAAAAAGTCATCCTGGCTTTTTTGAGCTTTGCGGTGCTCGGTTGCCTGGCCTTTGCCTGGGCCGACAGTTTTCATGGTTTGCTGGCGGCGCGCGTGTTGTGCGGCATGGGCGTGAGTGCTTGCCTGATGGCGCCGCTGACGGGCTACCGGCGTTGGTTTGACGCCAGCACCCAACTGCGCACCAACTCCTGGATGCTGATGACCGGCTCTTTGGGCATGTTGGCGGCCACCTTGCCGGTGCAGTGGCTCATGCCCATCTGGGGCTGGCGTGCCCTGTTTGTGGTGCTGGGCGTGATGATCGCCATCTCCATGTTCTTGATTGCCCTGTTGGTGCCGGTTTGGCAAAAAGCCACGCTGACGACCGCAGCCGCGCAGACGCCGCCCGACGACGACGGCAGTTACCGCGAAATCTGGCGCAGCGCCTACTTTTGGCGCATGACGCCGATTGGCTTTTTCACCTACGGCGGCATGGTGGCCATTCAGACCCTGTGGGCGGGCCCCTGGATGACCCAGGTGGCGGGTTGGACGGCGTCGGAGGCGGCGTACGGGCTGTTCCTCATCAACTTGGCCATGCTGGTGACCTTTTGGTTGTGGGGCTTGATGACGCCGGGACTGGCTCGCCGGGGCATCCCGGTCGAGCGTCTGATCGCCTGGGGGTTGCCATTGAGTTTCGGGGTCATCGCGGCCCTGGTTGGGATTGGCCCTGCCATTGGCGACGCCGCGGCCGTGGGCGTGGCGCTGTTTTGCGTCAGCAGCACCTTCGTGTCGCTGGCCCAACCTGCCGTGGGCATGGCTTTTCCATCGCACTTGGCGGGTCGCGCTTTATCGGCTTACAACCTGGTGATTTTTGCGGGCATTTTTGTGGTGCAGTGGGGCATCGGCTTGCTGGTCGATGCCGGGCGCGGCCTGGGGCTGGCCAACACACAGGCGTACCAAGTGGCACTGGCCTGTTTCGGCCTGACTTCGTTCGCCTCGTGGGTCTTTTTCATGCTGAAAAAACCAGCGCAGAGTTGATAATCGGTCCCCACCATGATCGGCATCCTCATCATCGCCCACGCCCCCCTGGCCACCGCTTTGCGCGAGTGCGCCCTGCACGTGTTTCCCGATTGCGCCAGTGGCGTGCTGGCGCTGGACGTGTTGCCCCACGACACGCCCGAAGACACCTTGACCCGGGCTCGCGAAGTCATGGCCGCACTGGACACGGCCGATGTGTTGCTGCTCAGTGACGTGTTTGGTGCCACGCCCTGCAATGTGGCCCAGCAGTTGGGTGATGGGCTGCACACGCGCCTGGTGGCCGGGGCCAATTTGCCCATGCTGCTGCGCAGCGTGTGCTACCGACACGAAAGCCTGGATGCGCTGGCCGCACGCGCCCACGCAGGCGGCACCCAGGGCGTGATGCCCGTGGGCAGCACCGCACCCCAAAACCAAACCGGACAAAGACATGCCCCAAGCCAACGTGACCATCAGCAATAAATTGGGCCTGCATGCCCGCGCATCGGCCAAGTTGACCAAACTGGCGGGCAGCTTTCCTTGCGATGTCTGGATGAGCAAGGCTGAGCGGCGCATCAATGGCAAAAGCATCATGGGCGTGATGATGTTGGCTGCCGGTCTGGGCAGTGAGGTGATGGTCGAGACCCTGGGCGAGCGAGAAGAAGAAGCCTTGGCGGCGCTGTTGGCCCTGATCAACGACAAGTTTGGTGAAGGCGAGTAAGCCATGACCTTCAGTATCCATGGACTGGCAGTGGCGCGCGGCATCGCCATCGGGCGTGCCGTTCTGGTGGCCTCCAGCCGGGCCGATGTGGCGCACTACTTTGTGAAACCCGACCAAGTCAACGCCGAAATCCAGCGCTTGCGCGTGGCCCGCGATGCGGTGGTTGACGAACTGCAGCGCCTCCAAAAAGACATGCCCAAGGACGCGCCGCACGAACTGGATGCCCTGCTGGATGTGCACTTGATGCTGCTGCAAGACGAAGAGCTGACCTCTGGCGTGGTGCAATGGATCAAAACGCGCTTGTACAACGCAGAGTGGGCGCTGACCAGTCAGCTCGACATCATCGTGCGTCAGTTCGAGGAAATGGAAGACCCTTACCTGCGCGAACGCAAGGCCGACATGGAGCAAGTGGGCGAGCGGGTACTGCACTGCCTCAAGGGCACAGGGCCTTTGGTGGCACAAACCAAGCGACCCCAGCGGCCCCAGCAAGAGTTGCAATTGGGCGACACCGATGTGCCCTTGGTGCTGGTGGCGCACGACCTCTCGCCCGCCGACATGTTGCAGTTCAAGCAAAGCGTGTTCACCGGCTTCGTGACCGATGTCGGCGGCAAGACCTCGCACACCGCCATCGTGGCGCGCAGTCTGGACATTCCGGCGGTGGTGGGCGCGCGCACCGCCAGCCAGCTGGTCAAGCAAGACGACTGGGTGATCATCGATGGCGATGCAGGCGTGGTCATCGTGGACCCTTCGCCCATCATCCTGGCCGATTACGGCTTCAAACAACGCCAGGGCGACCTGGAGCGCGAGCGCCTGGCGCGCTTGCGCCATACCCCGTCCGTCACGCTCGACGGACAAAAAATCGAACTGCTGGCCAACATCGAGATGCCTGAAGACACCGCGGCTGCACTCACTGCAGGTGCGGTCGGTGTGGGTTTGTTTCGCAGCGAATTCTTGTTCATGGGCCGACAAGGCCATTTGCCCGACGAAGAAGAGCAGTTTCAAGCCTACTGCCGTGCGTTGGACGGCATGAAGGGTTTGCCCGTGACCATCCGCACGGTGGACGTGGGGGCCGACAAACCGCTGGACGACACCCGGCATGAAGCTTCTCACTTGAACCCTGCGCTGGGCTTGCGGGCCATCCGTTGGTGCTTGGCCGACCCGGCGATGTTCTTGACCCAATTGCGCGCCATTTTGCGTGCCGCAGCGTATGGCCAGGTCAATTTGCTGATTCCCATGCTGGCCCATGGCAGCGAAATTCGCCAGACTTTGGTTCTGATTGAACAGGCGCGCCAAGAATTGGACCGCCGGGGTGTGGCCTATGGTCCTGTTCGGTTGGGTGCCATGATCGAGATCCCGGCGGCGGCTTTGTCTTTGCGCTTGTTTCTGAAACACTTCGACTTTTTGTCCATCGGCACCAATGACCTGATTCAGTACACCTTGGCCATAGACCGCGCTGACGAGTCGGTGGCGCATTTGTACGACTCGATGCATCCAGCCGTGTTGCACCTGATCGCTGACACCATTTCCGAATGTCACCGACAAGGGAAAAGTGTTTCCGTGTGCGGCGAGATGGCCGGTGACGTGGCCATGACCCGTTTGTTGCTGGGTCTGGGCCTGCGCAGTTTTTCCATGCACCCGTCGCAAATTCTTTCCGTCAAACAACAGGTGTTGCGCTCGGATTGCGCCAAGTTGGCACCTTGGGCTGAAGAGGTGTTGGACAGCGAAGACCCGGCGAGTGACATGGCCCGCTGAAGACGGTGGGCACCGGCGGGACGCAAAGACAATGATGCATGCCTGATCTCAAACCTTGTTGAGTTTGTCCTGCGTGCGGGTGTCGAAATCGCTGGCGTCGTGGCGTTCGTGCAGCTGTGACTCTGGGGTGCCCATCACGCGGTTGACCATGCGCCCACGTTGTACGGCTGGGCGTTGTGCGAGCTCATTGGCCCAGCGCTGAACATGGGTGTATTCCTGCACCTGCAAGAACTCACCCGCGTCGTAAAGCAGACCTTTGGCCAGGGCGCCGTACCAGGGCCAGATGGCGATGTCGGCGATGGTGTAGTCGTCGCCCGCGATGAAACGGTGCTCGGCCAGGCGGCGGTCCAGCACATCCATTTCGCGTTTGACTTCCATGGCAAATCGGTCAATGGCGTATTCGATTTTGACCGGGGCATAGGCATAAAAATGCCCGAAACCGCCGCCCAAATAAGGGGCGCTGCCCATTTGCCAGAACAGCCATGACAGACATTCCGCACGTTCAGCCGGATCGGTGGGCACCAAGACGCCGAACTTTTCGGCCAAGTACAGCAAGATGGCCCCTGACTCGAACACCCGCACGGATTGTTCACCGCTGCAGTCCAACAACGCAGGTATTTTGGAGTTGGGGTTCACGCTCACAAATCCGCTGCTGAACTGTTGGCCTTCTTGAATGCGGATCAGCCACGCATCGTACTCAGCACCAGAGTGTCCCAGGGCCAGCAATTCTTCGAGCATGACCGTGACCTTGACGCCGTTGGGCGTGCCCAATGAGTACAGCTGAAGCGGGTGCTTGCCGCGCGGCAGGTCCTGTTCGTGCGTCGCACCGGAGATAGGGCGGTTGATGCTGGCAAAGCGACCGCCGTTGGCCTTGTTCCAAGTCCATACGGAGGCAGGGGTGTAAGTGCTGGCGTCGGTCATGGCGGTGAAAGTCCAAGTGCGGTTGATCAAAAAATGGGGCTTCAGGCCTTCTCGGCCAAGCTCATTTGCGCCGAGTGGGCTTGTTGGTCCGCGTGGTAACTGCTGCGCACCATCGCACCCACAGCCGCGTGCGAAAAGCCCATTTCGTAGGCCTTGGCCTCGAACATCTTGAAGGTGTCGGGGTGCACGTAGCGGCGCACCGGCAGGTGGCTGTTGCTGGGGGCCAGGTACTGGCCAATGGTCAGCATCTCGATGTGGTGCGCACGCATGTCGCGCATGACGTCCAGAATTTCTTCGTCGGTCTCGCCCAGGCCGACCATCAGGCCGCTCTTGGTCGGCACATTTGGGAACAGTGCCTTGAATTTTTTCAGCAGGTTCAGTGAAAACTGGTAGTCAGAGCCGGGGCGCGCTTCCTTGTACAGTCGCGGTACGGTTTCCATGTTGTGGTTCATCACATCGGGCGGTGCGGCCTTCAGGATCTCGAGTGCGCGGTCATCGCGGCCCCGGAAGTCGGGCACCAGCACTTCGATCTGGGTGTTGGGCGAGAGTTCGCGGGTTTTGCGGATGCACTCGACAAAGTGTCCAGCGCCGCCGTCGCGCAGGTCATCGCGGTCCACGCTGGTGATGACCACGTATTGCAGCTTGAGCTGTGCAATCGTCTTGGCCAGGTTGTCCGGCTCGTTCACGTCCAGCGGGTCGGGGCGGCCGTGGCCCACGTCGCAAAATGGGCAGCGGCGCGTGCATTTGTCGCCCATGATCATGAAGGTGGCCGTGCCCTTGCCAAAGCATTCGCCGATGTTGGGGCAGCTGGCCTCTTCGCACACAGTCACCAGTTTGTTGCTGCGCAAGATTTTTTTGATTTCGTCAAAGCGCGAGCTGGATGAACCCGCCCTGACGCGTATCCAGTCGGGCTTTTTCAGCACTTCGGCTTGTTCCACTTTGACCGGGATGCGCGAGAGTTTGGCCGCCGCTTTTTGCTTGGCCATGGGGTCGTAGTTTTCAACGCTTTGCGCTTCGCGGACCACGGGGCGTTCGGTGTGGGTGTTGCTCATGGGTTTCTTTCGGTCGCCGCAAGGCGGCGGGTCAGGTGCGTCAGTTCGGAGCGGTGTTTCAAAGTAGGGCGGCGAGTTGGCTCGTCAGCACCTGGGCGACTTCGTCCCAAGTGGTCTCTACCCCGATTGTAAAAAGGTCCACGGTTTTTAACCCGGCATGACCACAGGGGTTGATACGCTCAAAGGGTTGAAGGTCCATGGCCACGTTCAGGGCCGCACCGTGGTAGGCGCAATGTCGGCTGACCTTGATGCCCAGAGCGCTGATCTTGCCCAGGCCCTTGAACGGGTCGTTGGCGGGGGCCGGGCCCACCAGCGCCGCATGGCTGAAAGGATCATTCAAGCGCACATAAATGCCCGGTGCGCCTGCCACGCGGTGGCCGGTGACGCCAAAGTGGGCCAAGGTGCGGATGATGGATTCCTCGAGTTTGAAGACATATTCCTTCACGTAGTAACCGGCGCGCTGCAGGTTGACCAAGGGGTAGGCCATGACCTGCCCGGGGCCATGAAAAGTGACTTGCCCGCCCCGGTTGGTCTGCACCACTGGAATATCGCCTGGCATCAAAAGGTGCGAGGCTTGCCCCGCCAGCCCTTGGGTGAACACGGGGGGGTGCTCACACAGCCAAAGTTCATTCGGGGTGTCAGCTGTCCTGGCCGCCGTGAAGGCCTGCATGGCCTCGTAGGTTGGCAAGTAGTCCACCCGCCCAAGCTGCCGGATGTCCATGCTCAAAGCACGATTTTGACCATCGGGTGCGAGGTCAGGGCGCGGTACAGGTCGTCGAGTTGTTCGCGGCTGGTGGCCGTGATGCTCAGTGTCACGCCCAGGTAGTTGCCGCCCTTGCTGGGGCGCAGCTCGATGCTGCGCGCGTCAAAGCCCGGGTCAAATTGCAGGGCGACTTGGCACATGGCTTCGGCAAAGCCGTCGACCATGGCACCCATGACCTTGATGGGAAAGACCGAGGGGTACTCGATCAGGGTGTCTTTGCGCGGGTCTATGCCATTGGGCGGGGTGGTGGAGGCGCTCATGGAGAAAGACGTTCGGTTAGCCAGCTTAACGCCACACCAGCACGGCCAAAACCGCCAACCAACCCAAGGCGAAATTGGTCAACACCATGGGGTGAATTTGCCCCAAAGCCTTGCCAGCCGCAGGCCAGTCGGACACTGACACGGCAGCTTTCAGACGCCGAAACGGGACAAACCAAATGTGCGCAAAGATCAAGCACATCAAGACACCCAGCGCCGACATGGCGTGCCAACCTCGGGGGGCAAGTTTCATGTCGGTCATGGACAACATCCACAAGCCCGACGCCAAAATCAGAGCGACCGACACCCAGACCATGTTGAAAAAGCGTGACAAGACGCCCGCCATCAGGTTCAAGCGTTCAGGCGGTGCCATCTGGGCAATGACCACGGGGCGCAGCGCCAAAATGACCAAAGCCATGCCACCCATCCAAACGATAGCGGCGGCAAGATGGAAAAATTTAAACCATTCGTACATAAAAACCGTTTGATTTTGCGTGGATTAAATAAATTATCAGCCCACGAGGTGAGTCATTGTGGCCGCAGTGACTGCGCTTGGCTTTTGCAGGGTCAAAAAATTGATTCGAATAAATCGAGCACACAAGGGTTTCTAGGTATAATTTTGAGCTCTGTAGTTGTTGTCTGATCTGTAACCTGATTGTAATTTGAGATGGTCAAAATTGCATCATCGCAAAACAATCCGCAAGTTAAAGAAGGTGTTGTCGAGGTCTCGGATGATGAATTCAAGACTTTGACTGCTGAAGAGGCGGCGGCTTGGCGGTTAAGCCATCCTCAAACCTCGCCATGGCATGTCTTATTCCTGCAAATAGGCATAGGCGCTTTGATGGTGTTGTTGACGGGATTGTTCACCCGAGATTTCCATTTGGCCGCATCGGTGGCTTGGGGTTGCGCATCGGCTGTGATCCCTGCTGTGGTTTTCATCAGGGCTTTGAGCAGACAAATGCGTCAAATTCAGCCTAAAGCTGTCTTGATAGGTTTGTTTTTTTGGGAGTTGGTCAAGATCATCTTGACCGTGGCGTTGCTCTTGGTGGCGCCAAAAGTGATTTCGAATTTAAGCTGGCTTGCCCTGGTGGCTGGCTTTGTGGTGACGACCAAGGTGTATTGGCTGGCCATGGCGCTGGGCTATATGCAACGGAAGTCGAAGCCGACTATTTTTTGAACTGATTGGTGATTTATGGCTGCTGAAAACGCTGGCGCGCACGCCCCAACGGCTGGAGAGTACATCCAGCATCACTTGCAGCACTTACAAATGAACTTTTCATTTGAAGGTGTGAAGCAAACTAGCATTGTGGATTTCAGTTTGTTCAACCTCGACTCGGTTGTTCTGTCGGTGTTTTTGGGCATGGTCGGTTGCTTTCTTTTGTGGTCGGCTGCCCGCAAAGCCACATCGGGTGTGCCGGGGCGCTTCCAGGCGGCTGTTGAATTGCTGTCCGAAATGGTTGAAAACCAGGCCAAAGGCGTGATTCGCAATGCCAACAGCCGCAAGCTGATTTCACCGCTGGCGCTGACGGTTTTTGTTTGGATTTTTCTGATGAATGCCATGGACATGCTGCCAGTGGACTTGCTCCCAGGTGCTTGGCATGCAGTGGGTCCTGCTTTGGGTTTTAAAGATTACATGCGTGTGGTCCCGACCGCTGACCTGTCCACAACTTTGGGTTTGTCATGCTCTGTGTTGTTGATTTGTTTGTTTTACAACATCAAGATCAAGGGCCTCGGCGGCTGGGTGCATGAGCTGATTTCGGCGCCTTTTGGTGACCATTGGGCGCTGTACCCCATCAATTTCTTGATGCAGATGATCGAATATTTGGCCAAGACGGTCTCGCATGGCATGCGGCTGTTTGGCAACATGTTTGCAGGTGAGTTGGTGTTCATGCTGATTGCCCTCATGGGCGGTGGCTGGGCATTGTCAGCAACCGGTGTGGGCTTGGCCATTGGCCACATCATCGGCGGCACGGTGTGGACTTTGTTCCACATCTTGGTGATCACTTTGCAAGCTTTCATCTTTATGATGTTGACGCTGGTCTACACAGGCCAAGCGCACGACGCGCATTGATGACATTTTTTTCGTTTCTTGTTTCTTTTTTCCTCTCACTTTAGGAGCTTCACATGGAAAACATTCTCGGCCTGGTGGCATTGGCTTGCGGTTTGATCGTTGGTTTGGGCGCTTTGGGTGCCTCCATTGGCATTGGCATGATGGGTGGCAAATTCCTCGAATCCGGTGCACGTCAGCCTGAATTGATGAACGAGTTGCAGACCAAAATGTTTTTGTTGGCTGGTTTGATCGACGCCGCCTTTTTGATCGGTGTGGCCATTGCGTTGTTGTTCGCTTTCGCCAATCCCTTCATTCTGAAGTGATTCACGCACCTCTTCCCCTAGAAGAAGGACCGAACCGTGAACATTAACGCTACTCTGTTCATACAGATGATCGTTTTTGCGATTTTGGTGTGGTTCACGATGAAATTCGTGTGGCCCCCGATCACAAAAGCGCTTGACGAACGGGCACTGAAAATCGCTGACGGTCTCGCTGCCGCAGACAAAGCCAAAGCCGAACTCAGCAACGCCAATGCGCGTGTGGAGTCCGAACTGGTCCAGTCGCGCAATGAGTCCGCATCGCGTTTGGCCGATGCCGAGCGCCGTGCAAATGGCATTGTTGAAGAAGCCAAAGCACGAGCCACCGAAGAAGCCAACAAGATCATCATTGCTGCAAAAGCCGAAGCTGAGCAGCAAGCTGTCAAAGTGCGCGAAAGTCTGCGAGAGCAGGTCGCAGCTTTGGCGGTCAAGGGTGCCGAGCAGATTCTCCGCAAGGAAGTCAACGCTGGTGTCCACGCTGATCTGCTGAGCCGCCTCAAGACCGAGCTGTAAGAAGCTCCAGCCAGAGAAGACCATGGCAGAACTTGCTACCATCGCCCGCCCTTATGCCGATGCGCTTTTCAAAGCGCAGGCATCCGATCTTGCTGGCACGGCCGCTTGGCTGGACGAACTTGCGGCCATTGCCGAGAACGCGCAACTGCAACAGTTTGTCGACAGCCCCAAAGTGTCCGCTGCGCAGGCATTCGATCTGATCTCTGGCTTGTTGCGAACAGCACTGCCCGAGGCTGGCAAGAATTTCCTGCAACTGGTGATCGAAAATAGCCGTCTCAGTGCGCTGCCTGTCGTTGCACGGCAGTACAGGGCCCTTGTGAATGCGCAAAGTGGCACCGCTGACGCGGTGGTCTACAGCCCATTCCCCATTGACGCATCGGCCTTGGCCGACTTGTCGTCCACGCTCGAAAAACGCTTTGCGCGCAAGCTCAATGTGTCTGTCGAGCTCGATGCCACCTTGATTGGCGGCATCTGTGTGGTGGTGGGCGACGAGGTGCTCGATACCTCTGTCAAGGCCCAACTGGAACAAATGAAATCGGCCCTCACCGCTTGATGCGGATTGAGACCGGACATATTTAAAGAAAGAAGGAAAGAGTCATGCAACTCAATTCCGCAGAAATTTCTGAACTGATCAAGAGCCGCATTGAAGGGCTGTCCGCCAGCGCCGATATCCGCAACCAGGGCACTGTGGTGTCTGTGACCGACGGTATCGTTCGCGTTCACGGTTTGTCTGATGTGATGCAGGGCGAAATGCTTGAATTCCCATCCACAGCCGATGGTATCGCTACATTCGGCTTGGCCCTGAACCTCGAGCGTGACTCAGTCGGCGCCGTGATTTTGGGCGAGTACGAGCACATCTCTGAAGGCGACACAGTCAAGTGCACTGGCCGCATTCTGGAAGTGCCCGTCGGCCCCGAGTTGATTGGCCGTGTGGTGAACGCTCTGGGTCAGCCGATTGACGGCAAAGGCCCGATCAACGCCAAGATGACCGACGTGATCGAAAAAGTCGCCCCCGGCGTGATTGCGCGTAAGTCGGTAGACCAGCCCATGCAAACCGGCCTGAAGTCGATCGACTCCATGGTGCCCGTGGGCCGTGGCCAGCGCGAACTGATCATTGGCGACCGCCAGACAGGCAAAACCGCTGTTG
The DNA here is from genome assembly GCF_044373035.1 of Limnohabitans sp. Taxonomy (GTDB): domain Bacteria; phylum Pseudomonadota; class Gammaproteobacteria; order Burkholderiales; family Burkholderiaceae_C; genus Limnohabitans_A. Next base: position 11,375 of record NZ_JBILQU010000007.1, read on the forward strand.
CGATCGACGCCATCATCAACCAAAAAGGTCAGAACATGACCTGCGTTTACGTCGCGATTGGCCAAAAAGCCTCGTCGATCAAGAACGTGGTGCGTGCTTTGGAGCAAGCTGGCGCAATGGAATACACCATTGTGGTGGCCGCTTCCGCCTCTGAATCCGCTGCGATGCAGTACGTGTCAGCCTATTCCGGCTGCACGATGGGCGAGTACTTCCGTGACCGCGGCGAAGACGCTTTGATCGTTTATGACGACCTGTCCAAGCAAGCCGTGGCTTACCGTCAGGTGTCGCTGCTGCTGCGCCGCCCACCAGGCCGCGAAGCCTACCCTGGCGACGTGTTCTATCTCCACAGCCGTCTGCTCGAGCGCGCAGCCCGAGTCAACGCCGATTACGTCGAAGCCTTCACCAAAGGTGCCGTGACGGGCAAGACGGGTTCTTTGACGGCTCTGCCCATCATCGAAACCCAAGCCGGTGACGTGTCGGCCTTCGTGCCCACCAACGTGATTTCGATCACCGACGGTCAGATTTTCTTGGAAACCAGTTTGTTCAACGCCGGTATCCGCCCTGCGATCAACGCCGGTATCTCGGTGTCTCGCGTGGGTAGCTCGGCCCAGACCAAAGTCATCAAAGGCCAGTCCGGCGGTATCCGTACCGACTTGGCCCAGTACCGTGAATTGGCGGCGTTTGCGCAGTTCGCTTCTGACTTGGACGAGTCCACACGCAAGCAGCTGGACCGCGGTGCCCGCGTGACGGAATTGCTCAAGCAAGCCCAGTACAGCCCGCTGTCCATCAGCCTGATGGGTGCCAGCTTGTTTGCGGTGAACAAAGGCTTCATGGACGACATCGACGTCAAGAAGGTCTTGGCTTTCGAGCACGGCTTGCACGCTTACTTGAAAGATTCATGCGCTGCTTTGTTGGCCAAGATCGAAAGCAGCAAAGCACTGGACAAAGAGGCGGAAGCCGAATTGCACTCTGCCGTGGCCGCTTTCAAGAAAAGCTTTGCTTAATTTCCACCTGATCAAAAGGAGCCTCTGATGGCATCGGGCAAGGAACTACGCACCAAGATCAAATCGGTGGAAAACACCAAGAAGATCACCAAGGCCATGGAGATGATTTCCGTCTCCAAAATGCGCAAAGCGCAGGAGCGTATGCGCACGGCCCGGCCTTACAGCGAGAAGATTCGCACCATTGCGAGCCATCTTGGTCAAGCCAACCCTGAGTATGTGCACCCATTCATGAAGCGCAACGACGGCAAGTCGGTGGGCTTTATTGTGGTCACCACGGACAAGGGTTTGTGTGGTGGCTTGAACACCAACCTGTTGCGTGCCGTGACGGTTCAATTGCGTGAAACACAAACACAGGGCAAAACCCCTGTGGCGGTGGCCATCGGTGGCAAGGGTCTCGGTTTTTTGAACCGTGTCAATGCCAAGGTGGTGTCTCATGTGACGCAATTGGGCGATAAACCGCACCTGGACAAGCTGATCGGCCCTGTCAAGGTCATGCTCGATGCGTACGCTGCTGGCGAAGTGAGTGCGGTTTACCTGTGCTACAACAAGTTTGTCAGTACCATGGCGCAAGTGCCCACCATCGACATGCTGCTGCCCTTGTCTGCCGCCGATATGAAGGCCGAAACGAAAGAAGCTGGTCACACACACGCTTGGGATTACATCTACGAACCCGATGCCCAGGCAGTCATTGACGATTTGTTGATCCGCTATGCAGAAGCTCTGGCTTACCAAGCTGTGGCCGAAAACATGGCCTCAGAGCACGCAGCACGGATGGTGGCCATGAAGGCTGCCACAGACAACGCTGGCAATGTGATTGGCGAACTCAAACTCGTCTACAACAAGACCCGTCAAGCCGCCATCACCAAAGAACTGTCGGAAATCGTCTCTGGCGCAGCCGCGATCAGCGGTTGATTCCCAGTTCAGCAAATTCAAATTATTTGGAGCGAAAAATGCAAGCCCAAGGAAAAATTGTCCAGTGTATTGGTGCCGTGGTCGACGTGGAATTCCCACGCAACCAGATGCCCAAAATTTATGACGCGCTCAAAATGGAAGGCTCTGCGCTGACCCTTGAAGTGCAGCAGCAACTCGGTGACGGCATCGTGCGCACCATTGCGCTCGGCTCATCCGACGGTTTGCGCCGCGGTTTGATCGTGTCCAACACCGGCAACCCCATCACCGTTCCCGTGGGCAAAGCCACACTGGGCCGCATCATGGACGTGCTCGGCTCACCCATCGACGAGCGTGGCCCCGTCAGCCAAGAACTGACCGCATCGATTCACCGAAAAGCGCCTGCTTACGATGAACTGAGTCCTTCACAAGAGCTGCTGGAAACCGGCATCAAGGTGATTGACTTGGTTTGCCCGTTCGCCAAGGGCGGTAAGGTGGGCTTGTTCGGTGGCGCCGGTGTGGGCAAAACCGTGAACATGATGGAACTCATCAACAACATCGCCAAAGCGCACAGCGGCTTGTCCGTGTTCGCAGGTGTGGGTGAGCGTACCCGTGAAGGCAACGATTTCTACCACGAGATGGCCGACTCCGGCGTTGTGAACCTCGAGAACCTGCCTGAGTCCAAAGTGGCCATGGTGTACGGTCAGATGAACGAGCCACCAGGCAACCGTTTGCGCGTGGCTTTGACTGGTCTGACCATCGCTGAGTCTTTCCGTGACGAAGGCAAAGATGTGTTGTTCTTCGTGGACAACATCTACCGCTACACACTGGCTGGTACCGAAGTGTCCGCTTTGTTGGGTCGTATGCCTTCTGCGGTGGGTTACCAGCCAACACTCGCCGAAGAAATGGGCCGTTTGCAAGAACGCATCACGTCGACCAAAGTCGGCTCGATCACATCGATTCAGGCCGTTTACGTGCCAGCGGACGACTTGACCGATCCATCGCCTGCGACCACTTTCGCGCACTTGGACTCCACCGTGGTGTTGTCGCGTGACATCGCTTCTTTGGGTATCTACCCTGCTGTGGATCCACTGGACTCCACCAGCCGCCAGCTCGACCCCTTGGTCGTGGGCCAGGACCATTACGAAACCGCGCGCGCTGTGCAAGGCACATTGCAGCGCTACCGTGAATTGCGCGACATCATCGCCATCATGGGCATGGACGACTTGGCACCCGAAGACAAGTTGGCCGTGGCGCGCGCTCGCAAGATCCAGCGTTTCCTGTCACAACCTTTCCACGTCGCTGAAGTGTTCACCGGCTCGCCTGGCAAGTACGTCACATTGGCCGAAACCATCCGTGGTTTCAAGATGATTGTGGCTGGCGAATGCGATCACCTGCCAGAGCAAGCTTTCTACATGGTCGGCACCATCGACGAAGCTTTCGAAAAGGCCAAAAAGGCCGCTTAAAGCAGTGCCGCAGGGTGGCCGACCAGTCTCCCTGCAGCCCGCTTCAAAGCACCTTTTTAAGGAGAAAACATGAACACCATCCACGTTGATGTGGTCAGTGCCGAAGAGTCCATCTGGTCAGGTGAAGCCCGTTTTGTGGCCTTGCCCGGTGAGTCTGGCGAGCTGGGCATTTACCCACGCCACACGCCCCTGATCACGCGCATCAAAGCCGGCTCGGTTCGCATCGAGAAGGCCGACGGCGGTGAAGAATTCGTTTTCGTGGCCGGTGGCATTTTGGAAGTGCAACCTGACTGCGTGACCGTGATGTCGGACACCGCGATTCGCGGCAAAGACCTCGACGAAGAAAAAGCCAATGCGGCCAAACAATTGGCCGAAGAGGCACTGCGCAACGCCAACAGCGAAATCGACTTGGCTGTCGCGCAGTCTGAATTGGCGGTGCTGGCGGCCCAGTTGTCGGCCCTTCGTAAATACCGTAAAAAGTAATCTGCTTTTGCTCAAGCCAGGCTGAGCTTGACATCCAGAAAATGACCAGAACCCGGCACAGTCTCTTGTGACCGGGTTTTTTATTGGACAGGTAAACAGTGCAAAATGTCGCGATGAATTGCTGGACCAGAACAAGCCCATGAAGCGCGCAAAACTCCAGGCGGCAGTGGTCGGCGGCACGCCTGATGACATCGAACAGGCCTTTTACGAAGCCTTGCACAACGCCGACATCGAAAAACTCATGTCATGCTGGGCTGAAGAGGACGACATCGTCTGCGTGCATCCCGGTGGAGGACGCATGATCGGGGCAGGGGCAATACGCGCCACATTCGAGGCCATGTTCAACAATGGCAGTGTTCAGGCGTTTCCCGAACGGGTGTACAAGGTGGAATCATTGGCCAGTTCAGTTCACCACCTGGTTGAAAGGGTGGAAGTCATCACGCCACAAGGGGCACGGCAGGCCTATGTGATCGCCACGAATGTTTACCACAAGACCCCGCAAGGCTGGCGCATGGTGGCCCACCACGCCAGTCCAGGCACACCCCAAGATGCCGTCGATGTGGGGGTCAAACCCACGGTCTTGCACTGAAAAGCGCATGCAATACCAAGCACCCGCCTGGCTGCCAGGTGGACATGCCCAGACGATTTGGCCCGCACTTTACGCGCGCAGGCGATCGGGCCCCATCAAGCCCATGCGCAGAGAACGGTGGACAACACCCGATTCTGATTTTTTGGACATCGACAAGCAAATGGCCAGTCGAGCAGATCGGCCCTTGCTGGTCCTTTTCCATGGTTTGGAAGGTTCTTCGATGAGCCACTATGCTCAAGCATTTGCCGCTTGGGCCGACGCGCAAGACATGAATTTTGCTGTGCCTCATTTCAGGGGCTGCAGTGGCCAGCTGAACCTCGCACCGCGCGCCTACCATTCAGGGGATCATGAAGAGATCAACTGGGTGTTGGAGCGACTTCGCAGCGAACACCGGGCCGCTGGCGGTCAAATACTGCTGGCCGTTGGCATTTCCTTGGGGGGCAATGCCTTGATGCGCTGGGCCGCCATGCAAGGTCATGAAGCTGCACTCAAAGCCGATGCAATCGCCGCCATCTGTGCGCCACTTGACCTGATGCAAAGTGGAATTGCCATAGGTCGGGGGCTCAACCGGCAGATCTACACGCCCATGTTTTTGCGCAGCATGAAACCCAAAGCTCTGGCCAAATGGGCCCAACACCCGGGCCTGTTTGACAAGGCGGCCTTGATCGCAGCCAAGGATCTTTATGCGTTTGACGACGTCTTCACCGCCCCTTTGCATGGCTTCAAGGGAACCGAAGATTACTGGACCCATGCGTCCGCCAAGCCCGTGATGCGCGACATTCGATTGCCCGCGCTCGCACTCAACGCCTTGAATGACCCTTTTGTACCTGCCAATAGTCTTCCTGTGAAAGGCGGTGTGTCCAACAGCGTGACGCTCTGGCAACCCGAGCAAGGCGGTCATGTCGGATTTGCACAAGGGGTGTGGCCGGGTCATGTGAGGGCATTACCTGAAGCGGTGGGGGGATGGCTGTTGCAGGTCACAGGACAGGGCACAAAGACAGGGGAGGCCCAGCATGGATGACATCGTTCGGCAAGCCATGGTCAAATGGCCCGATGTTCCGGATTGTTATGGTTGGCTGGGCCTGGACAGCCGAGGACAATGGTGGATGCGCGATGACCGGGTGCAGGCACTGGGCGCTTTCCAAAGTGGACAGCCGGGCACCAAAGGCTCGTTGTTAAGGCATGAAAAACTGATCGACTTCATCCAACGCAATTACGAGTCCGATGCGCAAGGGCAATGGTATTTCCAGAACGGGCCGCAAAGGGTTTACGTCGAACTCGAAATAACGCCCCACATCTGGCGCATTGAAAATGACTTCACGGTGATGGCGCACACCGGGGTGATGGCAGAGGTTCGCAAAATGTTGGTGGACGAAAACGGCCTGGTCTACTTGGACACCACGCTGGGCTTGGGGCTGGTGCACACACTGGATGTGGCAAGGGCAGCGCAAGCGATAGAGATGGGGCGATGGACTTTGGAGGATGCTGAAGCCAGGGATTTGCCTGCCCGATATGCGTATGAACTGAGCCCACTCCAGGTAAAAATCGGACAAAAACAAGCATAAAAAAAACCGACGGTGCACGTCGGTTTTATGGGAGAGTGGGTAATTTATTTGGCCGCTTCCGGGGCTTTGGGCTCGTCGAATTTGCCACCCCCTGAATTGACCAAGTGGACCACAGCGCGGGCAATTTCGGTATCGTTGAAATCGCCGCCACCCTGAGCACCCATCGCACCCTTGCCCTTGAGGGCGGAGTTCACCAAGCCCTCAAGGCCTTGGCCCAAGCGCGCACGCCATGCACCTGCATCTGCAAACTTCGGTGCGCCAGCAGCACCGGCATCGTGGCATGCCGCACACTGCGCTTTGTAAACCTCAGCACCAGGTTTGAGAGGGCGATTGGCATCGCGCACTTCAACAACGCCCACCTTCTGGATGCGCATGGCCGTGGCTTTTTCGGTATTGACCGCACCTGCGGCTGGCTTGTTGGCCGAAGTCACGTAGTACACCAAGCCAATGATGATGAACACGGGGATGACGAAAGAGGCCAAACTCAACAAAAGCATTTGCTTTGGGGTTTTGACCGGGCCGGTGTGGGCTTCGTGCTGATCGTGGCTGTTGTCGCTCATGAGATCCTCTGTTGGGGCGTGACCACAAGGGCCAATGTGTAGGTCAAAAATCAACCTTGGATTATAGCGTTGCACCCTTGATCGAACTTTCAAATCAGGCGATCTTGAGTGCGGGCGTGACATAATCTAAACATTGAAGTGCGGCTGTAGCTCAGTGGATAGAGTATTGGCCTCCGAAGCCAAGGGTCGTGGGTTCGATCCCCGCCAGCCGCACCAACCGACAGTTTTTTAACGTGTCAGAACACCTCAAAACCCGCATGTTCATTGGCATTGCGGGTTTTTATTTGTCTCATCGGATTTCAGGCGATAACATGACATACCGTCAAAAAAGCAGTAGATTTGACGGTATCTGAAGAGCCGAAAACCCACATACCGTCAAAGTAGACCCAATGGCGCTGACCAACATCTTTATCAAGAACGTTTAAAACACTGGGGTTACCTCTGGGGATAAGTACACAGATGGCCGCGCCTTGTATTTGCTGGTCAACGCAGTGGGCAAATATTGGCGAATGGATTACCGCTTTGTCGACAGCAGGAACAGGCAGATGCAGCAGCCAATACCTTTGAGGCCGTGGCGCGGATCTGGTTGACCAAAACTGCGGCCAAGCGCGCCGAGGTGACTCAATCCAGAATCACCACCTTTCTGAAAAAGGATGTGTTCCCCTTCATTGGACACATGCCCATATCCACCATCAAGCCGAGGGATGTTCTGGACAGGGCAGTGCGCAAAATTGAAACGAGAGGCTCAATTGACACGGCACACCGGGCAAAGCAGATATGCGGACAGATTTTTCGGGATACGGTTGCAATTAGTCTGGCCGAGCGAGACGTGACGACCGACCTTCGCGGCGCACTCTCGGCAATACCTGAGTCGCACTTTGCCGCAATCACGGAACCGAAGCAGGCGGGTGAATTGATGCGCTCAATTTTTGACTACACCGGGCACCCCTGCACTGTGGCTGCGCTCAAGCTGTCCCCATTGGTGTTTGTGAGGCCCGGTGAACTTCGCACGGCGGAATGGGCAGAGATTGACCTTGACGCGGCGGAGTGGCGCATGCCTGCCAGCAAAATGAAGATGAAAGTTGATCACCTGGTGCCGCTGTCCACGCAATCGGTCGAACTGTTGCGCAGCGTGCAACCGATTACCGGGCACGGCCGTTACGTGTTCCCTAGTCTGCGCACGGGAGAGCGACCCATGAGCGAGAACACCATCAACGCCGCCTTGCGTGGCATGGGCTACAGCAAAGAGGTTCATACCGCTCACGGATTCCGGGCGCTGGCGCGCACCATCATGGATGAAGTGATGGGTGAACGGGTCGATCTGATCGAGCACCAATTGGCGCATGCGGTGAAAGACCCAAACGGCAGAGCCTACAACCGCACAGCCCACCTGCCAGCGCGGCGCGTAATGATGCAAAATTGGGCCAACTATTTGGACAAGTTGCGCACTGGAGCAGATGTTATTGCGATTCGCAGCGGTACGAAATAAACAAACTCGCCAGCCATAGGCTGATCCCCAAAAACCCGTTTCTCTGACAGGCTGGGCTGGCAGGTAGGGGGTGGAAATCTCTACAGCCCATGGCCAGAGATGCGTGCGCTTGCACAGATTTCTGTACGTGCAAATTGAAAACAGGGGGGGCATGCCGAGTGCAAATTGAGATTGCCGTAGCCTTTGTCTCAAGTTACCACGGTTGTTATCAAATGGGGTAATCATCGAAATAATGGGGTAATGCATTGATAAAATACCCCAATATGCATTAAGATTACCCCAATTTCCCCATATTTCATGCGCCATGCACTCACTAACGCCAGACTACCTCGCCAAACTGCGGTTTGACACGCAGCAACTGGCAACGCTGCGCGCGCTGGGCGAGTACCGTGGCAAGCAGCTTCTATATGTTGCGCAATCGCCAGAGGTGCTGAGCGACCTGCGGCAGGTGGCAGTTGTCGAATCGACGGAGTCATCCAACCGACTCGAAGGTGTTGTCGTTGCAGCCCACAGACTCAAGTCACTGGTACTCAAAAACGCAACGCCCAAGAGCCGCTCCGAACAAGAAATCGCCGGCTACCGCGATGCCTTAGGACTGATTCATGAAAGCGGCGAACAAATGCCCTTCTCAGAGGGCACGGTCCTGCAGCTGCATAGCATCTTGTACCGCTATATGCCGCAGCCGGGTGGTCACTGGAAAGCCACCAACAACGACATCATTGAGCGCCACCCCGATGGCAGTACGCGCATTCGATTTCGCCCCGTAGTGGCTCACCTCACGCCCATGGCGATGACGGACACCATTGCGCGCTACCGGTCAGCGCTGGATCAGCACCTGGCTGACCCACTGGTGCTGGTGCCGCTGGTCATCCTTGATTTCTTATGCGTGCATCCATTCCCTGATGGCAACGGCCGCATGGCTCGGCTGCTCACCTTGCAACTGCTTTACCACGCCGACTACACCGTGGGCCGCTTCATTAGTCTGGAGCGAATCTTCGAGGAATCGAAGGAGAGCTACTACGAAACGCTGGAGGCCAGCTCGCAGGGTTGGCACGAGGGCGCACAAAATATCGCCCCATGGCTCGACTACTTCTGGGGTGCATTGCTGCGCGCTTATAAGGAATTCGAAGCACGAGTCGGTACCATTGAGCGTGGACGTGGTGCTAAGGGCGACCGGGTGCGGGCAGAAATACGCAAGCGCAATCTACCTTTTTCTATTTCTGAAATTGAAGAAGCCTGCCCCGGCATCAGCCGCGACATGGTGCGGCTGGTATTGCGCACGATGAAAGCCGAAGGTCTGATTGCTCCGACAGGCAAGGGGCGCGGGGCCAAGTGGATCGGCCTGACAAGCGCACAACAAGTACAGGGAGAAGTGATCCGATGATTTTTAGCGAAGACTCACGCGTCAAGATTCCTTGCATTCAGGTCACGGTGGCGTGAAGGAGGCAAGTATGAGCGATCAACCCGTTCCTCTCACGCCTACCGATTACGCCGCATTGCTGGGCGACATCAAGCAACGTGTGCGTCATGCGCAAACGCGGGCGATGCTGGCCGTCAATGCCGAGCTCATTCGCCTGTATTGGGATATTGGCGCCCTGATTCACACCCGCCAACAGCAAGAAGGCTGGTGTGCAGCGGTGATTCCACGCCTGGCGCGCGATCTGCATAACGAGTTGCCGGAAGAAAAAGGCTTTTCCGAACGCAATATCAAACGCATGCTGGCTTTTTATCGCGAATATGCCGATCTGGAATTTGTGCCACAGCCTGTGGCATAAATAGAAACGGGCGCGTCTTTTGTTGCAACCCACCCCACAAAAAGTGCCATAAGCTGCGGCACTTTTTGCGGTGGAACTCATCCTTGCCCTGCCTTGGGGGCATCACGCCGAGTTGATGCGCAAAGTCAAAGACCCGGCCACGCGCCAGTGGTACATGCGCGCCGCCTTTGAGAATGGCTGGAGCCGCAACATTCTGCTCACGCAAATCGAAAGCGACGCCCACCGGCGCCAGGGTAAAACGGCCAGCAACTTCACGCTGCGCCTGCCCAAGCCGGATTCGGATTTGGTACAGCAAACCCTCAAAGACCCTTACCTGTTTGATTTCCTCACGCTGAAAAGCGGCTTTCACGAGCGCGAGCTGGAAACGGGATTGATTGTCCACCTGGAGAAGTTTCTACTGGAACTCGGCCAGGGCTTTGCCTTTGTCGGCCGCCAATACCATCTCGACATTGGTGATAAGGATTTCTATATCGACCTGCTGTTCTACCATCTCAAGCTGCGCTGCTATGTGGTCATTGAGCTCAAGCGCGGCGATTTCAAACCTGAATACGCGGGGAAAATGAACTTTTATTGCAGCGTGGTCGATGATCAGTTGCGCCATGAGACCGACAAACCGACCATCGGGCTGATCTTATGCCAGGAGCCCAATCGCCTGCTGGCCGAATACGCCCTGCGCGGGGTAGAGAGCCCCATCGGCGTTTCTGGCTTCGAGCTCACCCGCGCCTTGCCGGAAACCCTGCAAACCAGCTTGCCCAGTATTGAGCAGATCGAGAGCGAGTTGGGGGACTTTGCAGAATGAATAAGCGCGTCCCCAAGAAAAACGAAGTCTCCATCGTCCGTTCGTCAGCGGCTGAATATCTGACCTATATCGCCACCAGCGGCCAGGATGGTGTGGAGGCCATTTATGCGGATGAAAGTATCTGGCTGACCCAGAAGATGCTGGGCGTGCTCTACAACGTTGAAACCCAGACCATCAACTACCACCTGAAAAAGGTGTTCGCCGACAGTGAACTGGAGGAAGATTCAGTTATTCGAAATTTTTGAATAACTGCCGCAGACGGGAAAAGTTACGACACCAAGCACTACAAGCTTGCTGCGATCATCTTAAAGAACACTTTAATGGGTGGGCGTAGAAATCTCTACAGCCCATGGCCAGAGATGCATGCGCTTGCACAGATTTTTGCGCGTGCAAATTAAAAACATTTTTTATGGGCGGCCTCGTGGGCGCTCAAAGGCGCTTTAACAGGCCTGCCAACCGCCTTTGATAACAATTTGCGGTATTTTTGACGGTATCTCAAAATAAATACTTCAGAAAACCTTTACGCCATGCGGGTTACATCCCGGTTTGTGATCCCCGACAGCGGCCGCTGGTTGAAGTTTTTAAGAGTCTGGAAAGTCCTTTGATGTGGGGACCTTGGCATCGACATTTCGACCACAAGCATGTCTGGCTTTTGGCTTGACAACTCCAGCAAAACCGCTGTCACCGAGTCAAAGAAATCCACACCCATCGGCCAGTGTCACCAAGCGCATTCCGCTTTGAGTTCCAAAAAAAGCTGGCGATTCGATCACGACCGTGACATTGGGCATGCTTGAGGATTTGTATTGAGAACCCACAGCATGTCGCGAAACTGTTTGGCAATCCATGAGCGAGTCCAGCGGTATGCTGCGCTGTCCGCTACGGGTTTCCCATTCTTTGACAAAGCTTCAGGGCCAATTCAGTCGCATTGTTTCGCGACGTTTGGGATTGGCGCGAACCTGTCAAGCCCGCTCCAATCCCAGCGAATGCAAGGCGACACGTTCAAGTCAAAAAAGACCAGCTCAGACGCCGTAACGGTCCCGGTAGGCCTGCACAGGCCCCAGGTGCGCCTGCAAATCAGGCTGGCTTTGGCAAGCCAGAAAATCCAGCAGGTCAGACAACTGCGCGATGGTGCACACCTGCATGCCCAAGGTGCCGCGGACATATTGAACCGCACTGTGCGGCACATCCCTGACCGAGCCATCGGTTTGTTTTTCGGTAGCCATCTCCTGACGGTCCAGCGCAATGGCGATCGCGTGCGGCGTGGCTCCGGCGGCCTGAATCAAGGCAATCGACTCGCGCGCGGCCGTTCCAGCACTCATCACGTCGTCCACGATCAGCACACGGCCTTTGAGCGGTGCCCCCACCAAGGAGCCGCCTTCGCCGTGGTCTTTGGCTTCTTTGCGGTTGTAGGCAAAGGGCACGTTTTTGCCCAAACGGGCCAGTTCGATGGCCACCGCCGCGCCCAATGGGATGCCTTTGTAGGCCGGGCCGAAGATCATGTCGAACTCGACACCGCTGGCCAGCAGGGCTTGTGCATAAAATTGCGCCAGTCGGCTCAGCTTGGCACCGTCGTCAAACAGACCGGCGTTGAAGAAGTAAGGGCTCATGCGCCCGGCCTTGGTCTTGAATTGCCCAAAGCGCAAGACGCCCGAATCGACCGCAAACTGCACAAATTCCTGAGCGAGTGCCTGCATCTCGGCGCTGCTTGCCTGTCCTGTCAACATGGGGAAATCCTTGTTCAAACTCACCAGCTTCAACCTCAACGGCATCCGCTCGGCCACGACCAAGGGCGTTGAAGCCTGGCTGGCGCAAGAAAAACCCGATTGTATTGGCGTGCAAGAGGTCAAAGCCCAGGCCCCCGATGTGGCGGGCAAGTTCGAGGCCTTGGCGGACCTCAAGGGCTATTTCCACTTCGCCCAGAAAAAAGGCTACTCGGGCGTGGCCGTCTACACCCGCCACGAACCCAGCGATGTGGTGGCCGGCTTTGACGGCGGCGAATTCGACGCAGAAGGGCGTTATGTGGAGCTGCGCTTTGACACGCCCAGGCGCAAGATGTCCATCATCAGCTGCTACTTTCCCAGCGGCTCATCGGGCCCTGAGCGTCAGGAGGCCAAATTTCGCTTCCTGAGTGTGATGTACCCGCACTTGATGGCCCTCAAGGGCGAGCGCGAGTTCATCGTCTGCAGCGACGTGAACATCGCGCACCAGCAGGCCGACCTGAAAAATTGGCGCAGCAACCAGAAAAACAGCGGCTTTCTGCCCGAAGAGCGCGCCTGGATGACGCAACTGACCACCGACGGCGGCCTGGTGGACGTGTACCGCCGTCTGCAGCCGCACACCACCGACGATTGCTACACCTGGTGGAGCAATCGCGGCCAAGCCTATGCCAACAACGTGGGCTGGCGTCTGGACTACCACCTGGCCACACCCGCTGTGGCTGAGAAGGCCCGTACCGAGCACATTTACAAAGGCGAAAAGTTTTCGGACCACGCCCCAATCACGATTGGCTACGACATGAGTTTATGACTTGATCCGTCATCCATCGCAATGGCGCTTGTACGTCAGCATGCGCCCTTTGTAAGCCTCCACACCTTGGTGTGCGGCCTGGTCCAGCACTTGCTCGTGCATCGCAAAACCCAGCAGCGCCATGTGTTTGTGAAAGGCGGCGCGGTTGCCCCGGTTGGGGTCAATCACCCAAATCTCTGAACTGAGGGCGGCGTGTTCATTGATGAACTGGGCCAGTGTGCCCGCATCGTCGCGTTCGTACAGGATGTCGCTGCCCACAATCAGGTCGAACAGACCTGACAGCGGCGCATCCTGCGCCTGCGTGAGAACAGGCTGGCCGTCATCGCGGGCGGCGGCTGTGCCCCACAACCCGTGGCGGTAGGGCATGGGTGACAAGCCATTGAGGCGGGAGTTTTCGTCCAGAAAAGCACGCGCCAGCGGGTGGCAATCGCTGGCCGTGACCTGCGCGCCCCGGCGGTGCGCCACCAAACTGGCCAGGCCCAAACCGCAACCGATCTCCAAAATGCGCTCACCCGTGACGGGGCGGTGCGCCATGCGCTCAGCCAAGCGCATGCCCGAGGGCCACAGCAAACCAAACAAGGGCCAAGTGGCCGAGGAAATGCCCAAGTTAAGGGCCTCGTCCAAAGGGTCATGGAACTGGTGTTTGTCGAGCAAGGAACGGATGAGCAGGTCATCCACGCCCGCAACCGCGATGTTTTCCTGACGGGTCAGGTAGCCGGGTGAGCTGGTTTGCAAAAAAGCAATCGGTGCAGCGCGCATGCAAAAGACCAAAAGGCGCTGGCTGGTAAGCAATGTACATCAGGCCTAGTTGAGTGGGGTGCCTTGCACCTTGGCTTTTGGGATAATCAGATGCATGCTGCAATACCAAACCATTCCCGTCACGCCTTTTCAGCAAAACTGCTCACTCGTGTGGGACGACCAGACTTGCCAGGCGGCGGTCGTTGATCCGGGGGGCGATCTGGATTTGATTTTGGACGCGGTGCGCCGCCATGGCGTCAAGCTGGAGCAAATCTGGATCACCCATGGCCATTTGGACCACGCCTCGGGCACGGCCGACCTGGCCGAACAACTCGGGGGCTTGCCGATCATCGGGCCGCATCCCGCAGACCAGTTCTGGATCGACGGCTTGCCGCAGGCCGCTGCGGCTTATGGTTTTCCGCCCGCGCGGGTGTTCAAGCCCACGCGCTGGCTGGCCGATGGCGACACCGTCACGCTGGGGGCGCACACTTTGCAGGTGCGCCACTGCCCGGGCCACACACCCGGTCATGTGGTTTTTTATTCACCCGACATCAAGCGCGCTTTTGTGGGCGATGTGCTGTTTGCCGGCAGCATTGGCCGCACCGATTTTCCGCAAGGCAACCACGACGATCTGATCGCCAGCATCACCGAGCGCTTGTGGCCCATGGGCCATGACACGGTATTCATTCCCGGGCACGGGCCTGAGAGCACCTTTGGGCGCGAGCGTCAGAGCAATCCGTATGTGCGAGACCGCTGAAGCCATGGACACCCGATCAAGTCGGGTATGACCTCTCAAAGGGATCTTCAGCCCCGACGGGCTTGTTCGTAAAGGCGCTGCACCTTGGGCAAGTTGGCTTCAAGTTCCTGAATGCGGTTGCTGCCGCTGGGGTGTGTGGACAGGAAAGACGGGCCACCATTGCTACTGGCCGCTTGCATCTTTTGCCACAAAGTCACGCTGGCCTCGGGCCGGTAGCCGCCGCGCGCGGCGATCTCCAAGCCCACCAAATCGGATTCGGTTTCGTCGTCGCGGCTGTACTTCAAAGTCAGCAGTTGTGTGCCCAAGTTGGCCGCCGCATCGCCCAAAGAGCCCAGCCCCAGCAATTGCGAAACAATGGATAAGCCTATGCCAGTGGCCTGGGTTTTGGCCAAGCGCTCACGGGCGTGTTCGCGCAGGGCGTGTGCCATCTCATGCCCCATGATCATGGCCACTTCGTCGTCAGTCAGTTTCAGTTGGTCCAGAATGCCGGTGTAAAAAGCGATCTTGCCACCGGGCATGCACCAGGCGTTGATTTGTTTGCTGCCAATCAAGTTGACTTGCCAGCGCCATTCGCGGGAGCGAGCATTCCACTGGGAGCTGTGCGGGATCAGTTTGTTGGCAATGGCCCTCAGGCGCATCAATTGCGGGTGATCGTCAGGGGCCAGTGCACCCTTGGCGCGGGCTTCGGACAGCACTTGTGTGTACTGCTGGCGTGCAGAGGCTTCTAGGGTCTCGGCGGGAACCAATTTGCGCAGGCCAGACGCTGAGCCCACATCTACTTGGGCCAAGGCGCCTGTGGTGCCCGCAGCTGCTGTGGCGCCAGCGGCCAGCAGGAAGGCGCGTCGGGCCTGCCAGCGGGGTGAGTCCGATGGTGGGGCGGCATCCGCTGTGGGGGTTTTGAGGTCGCAAATTATGCACATGGTTTGGAAATCATAACGAATGCTTCGGGTTTGCCACAGGCCAAGGTGCTTTTCGCCATGCTGTGCAGCAGCCGATAATCTGCCCATGTTTGAAACTGCTGCCCCACACAACCCCTCCACGCCCGCCACCGTGCGCACCTGGCGCGAGGCGCTGCGCCTGTACCTTCAGCCCGCCAGCCTGCGCATGCTGGCGCTGGGCTTTGCGGCGGGCCTGCCGCTGCTGCTGGTGCTGGGCACGCTCAGTTTCCGGTTGCGTGAGGCTGGCATTGACCGCAGCACCATTGGTTACCTCAGCTGGGTGGGGCTGGCCTATGGCGTGAAATGGATGTGGGCTCCGCTGGTGGACCGCATGCCCATTCCCTGGCTCACCCGCCAACTGGGCCGCAGGCGCAGCTGGCTGCTGGTGTCGCAGCTGGTCATCGCTTTGGGGCTGGTCGGCATGGCGCTCAATGACCCGTCTCAGTTGCTCGGCCCCTTGGTGGCCTGCGCCTTGGCGGTGGCCATCGCTTCGGCCACGCAAGACATTGCCCTGGACGCCTACCGCATTGAATCGGCCGAGGTGAATGCCCAAGCCGCTTTGGCCGCCAGTTACCAGACGGGTTACCGCTTGGCCATGATCTGGGCTGGGGCCGGTGTGCTGTGGATCGCGGCTTTGGCCCAAGGCGAGCAAACGCCCGGCTATGCGCAGTCGGCTTGGCAAGCGGCTTACCTGGTCATGGCGCTGAGCATGCTGCCGGGCATGTGGGTGGTGCTGGCCTCGCCCGAGCCGGTGCCTGCCCCCTTTGCGCCTGCGCGCAACGTGGCCGAGTGGCTCAAGGGCGCGGTGGTCGAGCCTTTTGCCGATTTTTGGCTGCGTTACCGCTGGCAGGCGGTTTTGCTCTTGGCGCTGATCGCGGTCTACCGCATCAGCGATGTGGTCATGGGCATCATGGCCAACCCGTTTTATGTGGACATGGGTTTCACAAAAAGCGAAGTGGCCAGCGTGACCAAGCTGTACGGTGTCATCATGACTTTGGTGGGGGCGTTTGTGGGCGGTGTGCTGTCGGCGCGGCTGGGCGTCATGCGCGTGCTCATGCTGGGTGCGGCCTTGAGTGCGCTCACCAATTTGCTGTTTGTCTGGCTCAGCGGCGTGGGCCACGACGTGCAGGCGCTGGTGTGGGTCATCTCGGCCGACAACCTGGCCAGCGGCATTGCCTCTGCCGCGTTCATCGCCTATTTGTCCTCGCTCACCAACATCAGTTATTCGGCCACGCAATACGCCTTGCTCAGCTCGATGATGCTGCTGCTGCCCAAGTTCATTGCCGGTTTTTCGGGGGAATTTGTGGACGCCCACGGCTACGCCAGCTTCTTCACGGCCACGGCCTGGTTGGGCCTGCCGGTGCTCGTGCTGGTGGCGCTGGCGTCAAAGGTGCATGCGCGCAAGGCTTGAGGCCATGAGGGGCTGGTTTGGCTGGGCCCAAGATTTACCCAGCTTTACAAAACCGAAACCCTGGGCACTTCGGCTTGGAGGATGATCACCCCATGCAACAACTTTTGATGATCGAAGACGATCTGCGCCTGGCGGGCATGGTGGTGGACTACCTGGGGCAAAACGGTTTTGTCGTCAGCCTTGCGCCCAATGCGCAAAGTGGTCTGGCCCGATTGCAAAGCGCGGGCGTGGACCTGGTCATCCTCGACCTGATGCTGCCCGACATGGACGGCCTGCAGGTGTGCCAACGCATCCGTGCCCTGCCAGGCAGCATGGCCCAAGTGCCGGTGCTCATGCTCACGGCCAAGGGCGACCCGATGGACCGCATCATTGGTCTGGAGATGGGGGCAGACGACTATTTGCCCAAGCCCTTTGAGCCGCGTGAGTTGCTGGCCCGCATCAAGGCCATTTTGCGGCGCAAAAATAACGTGAACGACACGCCTCCACAGCTCATGCAATTTGGCTCGCTGGAGATTGACCGCGATGCCCGCCGCGTCAGAGTCAAGGGGCAGGAATGTGAGCTGACTTCGTACCAGTACGACCTGCTGGTGGCCTTGGCCGAACGTGCTGGTCGTGTGCTCACGCGCGACCAGATCATGGAAGCCGTGCGGGGCCGCGAACTCGAAGCCTTTGACCGATCGATTGATGTGCACATGGGCCGCATCCGCGCCGCCATCGAGGCCGACCCCAAAGCGCCACAACGCATCCTCACCGTGCGCGGTGTGGGCTATGTGTTTGCACGTCAGCAAGACTGACCAAAGACCCCCAACATGCCCATTCGAAGCCTGTCACGCCACTGGTCACGTCACCTGTACCTGCGCATTTGGCTGGCGGTTGTGGGCATCGTGACCCTGCTCATGCTGGTGGTGGGTTGGGCTTGGCGGGCCACGGTCGAGCACCACGCCGCGCCGCCCGCCCCGCGTGAATGGGTGGTGCTCAACGCCCAGGGCGACGTGTTGGCCAGCACCACCCGGGCTGGGCCTTTCGCACCTTTGGTGTTTGATGTGCCCTTGCCCGATGGCCAGACCCTGGCGCTGCAAGTTCAGCGCAGCGGCGAACGTGCCGGTGAGCGCCACCGCCCCTCCGCTTCAGAAGGCAGGCCGGGCATGCCTGGCCTGCTTGGCATGGGGCCGGGCGCGCCAGGGCACTTTCCGCCCCACTTTCCGCCCCACTTGCGCAGAAACATGCCCTGGTGGGCCAAGCCCACGGGGTTTTTCTGGATGCTGGGCCTGATCGGCTTGGCCGTGGCGCTGGGCCTGTACCCGGTGGTGCGCAGGCTCACGCAGCGGCTTGAAGGCCTGCAGCGCGGCGTGCAGCGCTGGGGGGAGGGCGACTTGTCGGCGCGCGTGCCGGTGCAAGGCGACGACGAAGTGGCCGATTTGTCCGAACGCTTCAACGCGGCGGCCGCGCGCATCGAAGGCCTGATGGCCTCGCAAAAATCCTTGCTGGCCAACGCCTCGCACGAGCTGCGCTCGCCACTGGCACGCATCCGCATGGGGCTGGAGCTGCTGAACGGCCCCGCGGCCGACTTGGACGCACATGCCCGCAGCCGCGCCGAAATCTTGCGCAACATGGCCGAGCTGGACCAGCTGATCGACGAAATTTTGCTGGCCAGTCGCCTCCATGCCAAAGAAGCCGACATCGGCACCTTGGAGGCGGTGGACCTGGTGGGCCTGTGTGCTGAAGAGTGTGCGCGTGTGGGGGCCGAGCTGGAAGTGCCGCCAGGCCAGTCGCAGCTGGAGGTGCTGGGGGTGGCCAAGCTGCTGCGCCGTTTGGTGCGCAACCTGCTGGAAAACGCAGGGCGGTACGGCGCCAGCGGCCGCGACACCGCGCAAGGCCAGGGCATTGCCCTGAGCTTGACTCCGCAAGGCCAGACGGTCCGCATCCGGGTGTGTGACCATGGCCCGGGTGTGCCCCCTGACTACCGAGAACGGATCTTTGAGCCGTTTTTCCGTTTGCCTGGGGCCAGTGAGCGCGTGGGCGGTGTGGGCTTGGGGCTCTCGCTCGTCAAGTCAATTGCCGAGCGCCATGGCGGGCGGGTCCGGTGCGCAGACCGCCCTGGTGGCGGTGCCTGCTTTGAGGTGGATTTGCCCCAAAGCAAAACGGCGAACACCTGAGGGTTCGCCGTGCGCGTGCCCAGCCACCGCAGGGATGGCCGTGCTTGGGTTTCAGTGCTGGTGACCCACCACTTCGCCTGCTTTCAATTGGTAGAGGGTGCCGCAATAAGGGCACTTGGCCTGGCCGGTCTTGGCCACATCCAGATACACCTTGGGGTGGCTGTTCCAAATCTTCATGTCGGCCTTGGGGCTGGGGCAAAACACACCGCCCTGGGGGTTCAGGTCGGCGGTCAGCAGTTCAACAGTCGCGTTGCTCATGGTTCAAACCTGGGTCAGCCAATGGGCGTACTTGGGGTTGCGGCCGTTGACGATGTCAAAGAAGGCACTTTGGATTTTCTCGGTGATCGGGCCTCGGCTGCCCACGTAATCGCCCTTGCCCAGCTCGATGCGGTCGAGTTCGCGAATCGGGGTCACCTCGGCGGCGGTGCCCGTGAAGAACGCTTCGTCAGAGATGTACACCTCGTCACGCGTGATGCGCTTTTGCACGATCTCTAACCCCAAGTCTTTGGCGATGTGGAAGACCGTGTTGCGGGTGATGCCGTTCAGGGCGCCAGCCGACAGGTCGGGGGTGTAAATCACACCGTTTTTGACCACGAAAATGTTTTCGCCCGCGCCTTCAGACACAAAGCCCGAAGTGTCGAGCAGCAGGGCTTCGTCGTAGCCTTCGTCGGTCACTTCCATGTTGGCCAAAATGCTGTTGGTGTAATTGCTGACCGCCTTGGCCTGCGTCATGGTGATGTTGACGTGGTGGCGGGTGTAGCTGCTGGTCTTGACGCGGATGCCGCGCTTGAGGCCTTCTTCACCCAAGTAAGCGCCCCAGGTCCAGGCGGCGACCATCAGGTGGATGGTGTTGCCTTTGGGGCTGACGCCCAGCTTTTTGTCGCCAATCCAGGTGAGAGGCCGGATGTAGCCCGACTCCAAGTTGTTCTCGCGCACCACGGCGCGCTGGGCTTCATTGAGCTGATCTTGCGTGAAGGGGATGTTCATGCGCAAAATTTTGGCGCTGTTAAACAGGCGCTCGGTGTGATCTTGCAGGCGGAAGATGGCCGTGCCTTGCTCGGTTTTGTAGGCGCGCACGCCCTCAAAAGCGCCGCAGCCATAGTGCAAGGTGTGGCTCAGCACATGGATCTTGGCATCGCGCCAATCGACCATCTGGCCGTCCATCCAGATTTTGCCGTCACGGTCTGACATGGAGGGAATGACAACGCTCATGAAAGTGTCCTTTGAAGAAGGGGCATTAAACAGTGCAAAAGGGAGATTTTAAGGGCTGACCTGCTCGGGCCGCTGCAGTGTCCATTCGGTCAGCTTGCCGCCCACAAAAGTGCAGCTCACGCTCGACTGGCCGGTATCGGTCCAGCGGTACACCTCGGGTTGGGCGTCTTTGTCGGTTTGCAGCTCGCCCAGGGCGCGGGTCATGGCGATCACATGCATCAAGGTGGCCCCTTTTTTCAGCTTGGCATTGAGCATCACCGCACTGGCCACATGGCCGATCGGGCGGTCGGCGGCTTTTTTGAGGATGGTGAGCAGGCGCGTGAAGTGCAGCAGCACCCACATGACAATGCCGCCCACGGCCAAGGCCATGCCCGGCCATCCAAAGGCATGCCAAGCCCCCACGGTCAGGGCGGCAATGGCGGTGAGGGTGAGGATTCGGGTGAAATTCATGGGGGCAGATTGTGCCTTGGTGGCGCGACTGGGTGCGCCATCAGCTGGGTTTTTTCAGGGCCAAGGCCAGGTCGTACAAGGTGTTTTTGGATTCACCCGAGATCTCGGCCGCCAGTTTGACCGCTGTTTTGAGGGGCAATTCGGGCAACAGCAACTGCAAGACACGCAAGCCTTCGCCTGCGGTCTCGCCCACCGGCGCGTCATGCAGCACCAGTACAAACTCACCCCGCAAGCGCTCGGGCTTTTCGGCCAGCCAAGCGCTCAAATCTTGTGCAGGCAGGGTTTCGATTTGCTCGAATTGCTTGGTCAGCTCGCGCCCCAGCGTGACGCGGCGCGGGCCCAGCACCGCCAGCGCCTGGGCCAGGGCTTCGATGCGGTGGGGTGCCTCCAGCAGCACCACGGCGCGGCTTTCTTGGGCCAGCTGTTGCACGGCCAATTGGCGTTCTGTGGCTTTGCTGGACAAAAACCCGGCAAACACAAAGCCACTGTCACCGGTCATGCCCGATGCGCTCAGGGCAGTGGTCACGCTGCTGGCACCGGGCAAGGGCATGACCCGAAACCCGGCTTGGCGCACGGCGGCCACCAGCCGAGCCCCCGGGTCGCTGATGGCGGGGGTGCCCGCATCGCTCACATAGGCCACGCGCTGGCCTTGTCCCAAGCGCTCGAGCACGTTGTGGGCGGCTTCGGCTTCGTTGTGCTGGTGCACCGCCAGCAATTGGCTGCCCGGGCGGTCCAGCCCATAGGCGCGCAGTAACTGCTGGGTGTGGCGGGTGTCTTCGCAGGCCACCACGTCCACCCGGGCCAGCACATGCAAAGCCCGCAGGCTGATGTCGGCCAGGTTGCCAATCGGGGTGGCCACGACATACAGTGTGCTGGCTGGGTGGTTTTGTGCACCAGCGGCTTCGTGCGCAGCAGCCAAGGCGTGGGCAAACGAGGCAGACAAGGGAGACGGAGTCAATGCAATTCCTCAAAAAAGACAAAGTGGGTCAGCCCTCTACCAAAGCCCGGGGCGATGCGGGTGAGGACGAGGCGCTGGCCTTTTTGCAAGCACGCGGCTTGCGGCTGCTGCAGCGCAATTATCGGACCCCGGGCCGAGGCGGGGGCGAAATAGACCTGATCATGCAAAGTCCGGACGGCACGGTGGTGTTTGTCGAGGTGCGAAAACGCAGCCGAAGCGACTTTGGCGGTGCGGCCGCCACCATCGGCCCCGTCAAACAGCGGCGCATTGTGTTTGCGGCACGGCATTACCTGCTGAGCTGGCGTCAGTTGCCACCCGCGCGCTTTGATGTGGTGACGCTGGAGGGCAAGGGGCCGCAGTGGCTGCAGGCGGCTTTTGACGCCAGTTAATGTGGCCCCGGCCGAGTGCTTAAGTGATTAGGCACACACACTCGGGCTCAATAGCCACTGCACTGGGCTGACGGGGTTATCATGCCGACCTATGTTAGACCTGCGCATTCAACAGCATTTCATCGACAGTGCGGATCTGCACTACCAGGTGGCCGATGGCTTGGCCAAGCCTGTTGATGCGGCTGTTCAGGCCGTTTTGGCTTGCGTGACCGGTGGTGGCAAGGTGCTGACGGCTGGGCTGGGTGCATCGGCGGGTCTGGCGCAATATTTGGCGGGACTGCTGGTGGGCGGCTTCGAGCGAGAAAGACCGGGCCTGTCGGCCATGGCCTTGTCGGCCGATGCCCAGATGGTCACTTTATGGCCCGAGGATGAGGCTTTGGCCCATCAGGTGCGTGCCTTGGGCCACACCGGGGATGTGCTCTTTCTCATCAGCGCCCATGGGGCTGAAAACGCCATGGTGCAAGCGGTGCAGGCCGCGCACGAGCGTGAAATGAGCGTGGTGGCACTCACCGGTCACCAGGGCGGCGCCTTGGCCCGCCAACTGCGCGAGACCGATGTGCATGTGTGCGTGCCCCACGAGCGTGTGGCCCGAATTCGCGAGGTGCAGCAGTTGGTGCTGCACTGTTTGTGTGATGGCATTGACACCCAGTTGTTGGGTGAACAGGAGTCTTATTAAATGAAACGTCAACTTCAAACGGTGGTCTATGGAGCGGTGCTGCTGGCCTCTTTGGCCAGCCTGAGCGCTTGCGCGCCTTTGATCGTGGGTGGCGCTGTCATGACCGGTGTGGTGGCCACTGACCGCCGTACCACGGGCACCTTGGTCGAGGACGAGAGCATCGAGATCAAGGTGGCCAGCGCTGTGCGCAGGGAAATGGGCGATCGCATTCACCTGAACGTGACCAGCTTCAACCGCCAGGTGCTGCTCAGTGGTGAGGTGCGCACCGCCGCTGACAAAGAGCGTGCCGAAAAACTGGCACAGAGCCAGGAAAACGTCACTGCGGTCGTCAATGACTTGGCTGTGATGCCCATCAGTTCACTGACCCAGCGCTCCAAAGACTTGGTCATCACCGGCCGGATCAAGGCGGCCTTTGTGGACGCCAAGGATTTGCAGGTCAATGCCTTTAAGGTGGTGACGGAGCGCGGCACGGTGTACCTGATGGGCCGTGTCACGCCCCGTGAAGCCAAGCGGGCCACGGACATCGTGCGCGGCATGAGCGGTGTGTCCAAGGTGGTGCGCGTCTTTGAGGAAATCCCTGAGCAAGAGCTGCAGCGCCTGAGCCAACCGAGCAAATAAACGCTCAACGGTGGATGCGCCCGGTGAGCTGCCGGGCACCTTTGCATGGCGCTGGTTCACCAAGTGTCAATGGCCCTCACCCCAGCTTCGGTGGCGATCACCCCCGAATCTAAACCCGCTATCAGCCATTGCCGTGTGTCCGCCGGGTCGATCACCGCGTCGATCTCCAGCGTGGCCGCCATGTTGATGGCACTGCCGTTGTCGTATTGCTGGGCCAGCAGCTGCTCAAACAACGCTTCGCGCTCGGGGCCTTCGGGCAGGGCTTCGAGTTCTTTGCGGTAACCCAAGCGCACCGCGCCTTCGAGGCCCATGCCGCCAAACTCGCCGGTGGGCCAGGCCACGGTGCTCAGGGTTTGATGAAAGCCCCCGCCGGTCATGGCCATCGCGCCCAGGCCATAGCCCTTGCGCAGCACCACGCTGAGCAGCGGCACGCGCAGGTGCGCAGCCGCCACAAACATGCGCGAGACATGGCGCACCTGCGCCGTGGCTTCGGTGTCCGGCCCGACCATGAAGCCGGGCGTGTCGACCAGACTCACGATGGGCAGACCATGCGCATTGCACAGCTGCATGAAACGCGCGGCTTTGTCGGCGGCATCGGCGTCGATCGCGCCGCCCAGGTACAGCGGGTTGTTGGCCAGCAGGCCCACCGGGCGCCCTGCGATGAACGCCAGCGCCGTGTGAATGCCCACGCCGAACCCGGTGCGCAAAGGCAAGAGGCTGCCCTCGTCGGCAATGCCCTGCATCGCAGCTCGGGTGTCGTACACGCGCAGGCGGTTTTCAGGCACCACATGGCGCAGGGCCTCGGCAGGCGGGGCTTGCCATTCGGATTGCGCGCCTTGAAAGCACGACAGGTAATGCCGCGCCGCCGCCACCGCCTGCGCTTCGTTGTCCACCAGGATGTCGATCACGCCGTTGCCATGCTGCACATCGCTCGGGCCAATCTGCTCGGGCTTGAAGACGCCCAGGCCGCCGCCTTCGACCATCGCCGGGCCGCCCATGCCGATGTTGCTGCCTGTCGTGGCGATGATCACGTCGCAGCAGCCCAGCAAAGCCGCATTGCCCGCAAAGCAGCGCCCCGCCACTACGCCCACCACCGGCACACGACCGTTGAGCCGGGCAAACGAGGCGAAGGTGGCCAGGTTCAAGCCCGCCACGATGGCGACATCGACATCACCGGGCCGACCCCCGCCGCCCTCGGCGAACAGCACCACGGGCAGCTTGTTTTGCAAAGCCACACCCAATAGGCGGTCGGTCTTTTGGTGGTTGCGCATGCCTTGCGTGCCCGCCAGCACGGTGAAGTCGTAAGCCATGACCACGACGCGCTGGCCGTGGATGCTCCCGATGCCGGTCACCATGCCGTCGGCGGGCGTGTTGCGCATCAGGTCGTCGGCACTGCGGCGGCGACTTTGCGCGGCCACGGCCAGAGCGCCGTACTCCACGAATGAGTCAGGGTCACACAGTTCGGCGATGTTCTCGCGTGCGGTGCGCAGTCCCAAGGCATGCCGCTTGGCCACGGCTTCGGGGCGCTGTGCGTCTTGCGTGAAGGCCAGGCGGTCTTGCAACTTTTTCAGATCGGCCCGTTCGGCAGGTCCCACCAGCGGCTCAACATGCTGGGGCTGATCAGGCACAGCGCTGGCCACAGCCTCAGACAACGGTGCCAATGTCCCCAGCACATCGCCATCCCCCACCGTCTCACCCGCCTGGAAGTACAGCTCGGCCAAGCACCCGGCATGGGGCGCCCTTATCTCGTGCTCCATTTTCATGGCTTCCAGAATCACCAGCACATCGCCTGCGGCCACGGCATCACCGGCAGCCACCAGCCACTGCACCACTTGCGCTTGAAGGGGGGATCGAATGTCTTGCATTCGGCGATTGTGCGGCGCGCCCCGAAGGGCAAACGGTCAAGTTCGGGACAATGGGCGTGGCCTTTTCATGCCCGGCATCCCAAGGAGCCCCAGCGTGGCGGGTCAGTGCCCGCTGGTGGCGCTGCGCACCCGCGTCACGGCTTGATCAAGCCCTGTCCAGGCGGGTTGGTCCGGGGCATAGCGCTGGCGCATGTAACGCGCCAGATCGGCGATTTGTTGGTCATTGAGCGCATGGCGGAAACCCGGCATGAACCCCACTTGTGGCCCCGGCACCTCTTGCACGCCATCCAGAATCACGCGCAGCAGGTTGTCAGGCCGTTCGCTGTGCAGGTTGGTGTTCAGCGCCAAAGGCCGGTTCACACCCAGCAGCTTGGGGCCGTCGCCTTCGTGGTGGCAGGCGCTGCAAGCGCCATCAAACAGACGCTGACCGGCGCTGCCCACCAGCCGGGTGCGCTGCTCGGCCGCTTGTTGCACCACCTGGCGGGCCAAGGTGGCGCTGTCGGTCTCGGGCGGGTTGAAGCTGGCCAGGTAGGTGGCCATGGCACGGATGTCGCTGTCGGGCACTTGGGCCAGTTGCTGCACCACCGGGGCCATGGAGCCAGCGGCCATGCCATGGTGTTCGGTGTGGCCATGGCGCAGGTAGCGGAACAGCTCTTCGGCGCTCCAGGGTACAGGCGCTCGCGACAAAGCCGTCAGAGCTGGCGCTTCCCAGCCGTCCACCATGGCACCGCTCAAAAATGCCTGGCCGCTGCGCTCTGCGCCCAAGGCGTTGCGCGGCGTGTGGCAAGCACCGCAGTGGCCCACAGCGCTGACCAGATAAGCCCCGCGGTTCCATTCGGCAGGTCGGTCCGGGGTGGGCACCCAAGGCTTTGCATCGTGGAACAGGCCATTCCAGGTCGCCATGAAAGCCCGCTGGTTGAAAGGAAAGGCCAGCGATGTGGTGGGCGGCGCCGACGCCACGGCAGGTTGGGCCATCAAGTAGCCATACAGCGCCATCAGGTCGTCGTCGCTCATTTTGGCAAACGAGGTGAAGGGGAAAGCCGGGTACAGATGCCGCCCATCACGCGAGATGCCTTCGCGCATGGCGCGTTGAAAAGCGCTGAACGACCATTGCCCGATGCCGTGCTCGGGGTCGGGCGTGAGGTTGGTGCTGAAAACGGTGCCAAAAGGCGTGCTCATGGCGCGGCCCCCGGCGTTGGGCACGCCGCCCGGTGCGGTGTGACACACCACGCAGTCCCCGGCGGCGGCCAACTGGCGGCCCCGCTCGATGGTTTCGGCGGTGTACAAATTGCTAGGGCTGTAGGCGACCGGCGCAATGGCCGCACGCCCGCCCAGCAGCGCAAAAGCGGTGCCCAAAACCCCCACCAAAACAGCACCCGCACGCGACCAGACAGGCCAACGCTGGGGCCAGCGCACGCCTTGCGGCATCACCGTGGGCGCGCGTGGGGGTTGGGGCGTTGGCGGCTCAGTGGTGAGGGCGTCGCCGTGCAAGGCCGCACGCACACGCTCGGGGGTGAATGGCGGCTCCCGAAAGCGCACGCCGGTGGCGTCAAAAATCGCATTGGCAATGGCCGCCGTGCCGGGCACGGACGACGACTCACCCGAACCCAAGGGGGCTTCGTGCTGACGGGGCATGGTGACGACTTCGACCACCGGCACGTTGCGGAAATTCAAAATCGGGTAACTGCCCCACTCTTGTGTGGCCACGGTGTTTTTGAGCGGATCGATCTGCACTTGCTCATGCAATGCGCGGCTGGTGGTCTGCAACACATTGCCGTGGATTTGGTGCTCCACGCCAGCGGGGTTGATCATCATCCCCGCGTCATGCCCCACCACCACGCGGCTGACATGCACCTCGCCCGTGCGCCGATTCACCTCGACATCGGCCACCCACGCCGCCCAAGCCGCACCAAAGCCGGGCCATTTGCTGTGCACATAGCGCGCATAGGCCACGCCCTGGCCCCGCACCATCTCACCGTTTGTGCCGGCCACCGCTTGCTGCCGGGGCCCTGTGCGCTGTTGCCAGCCTGCGCGCTCGGCAGTGGTCGCCAGCAACTCGGCAGCGCGTGGGTCTTTGAGGTACTGCAAGCGGAATTCAACCGGGTCCACACCCGCCGCCGCCGCCAGCTCGTCGATGTAGCTTTCGTGGGCAAAGGAGTTGGGCAAGGCCGACACACCGCGCAACCAAGAGGCCCGCAAAATCGGGGCCATGTCGTTCACACTCACCCGCAAGTTGCTGTAGTCGTAGGGTGGGCGTGCGGTGCGGTCACCCATTTCATAGGCTTGCGCCAGAGGCTCCACCGTGCGGGTGAGCAAGAGCGCCAGTGTGGGCGCGCCGTTGGAGGGGTAACTGGTTTCAAAATCATAGGCCGCCACCGAACCATCGGCATTCAGCCCGCCGCGCACATCCATCAGCTGGGCTGCGCCCTTGGGCTCCCAGGCATGTTCTTGTTCGCGCGTGAGTTGCACCCGTACAGGCGCGCCCACAGCGCGGGCCAACAAGGCGGCATCGGCGGCCACATCGTCGGCACCGTTGCGCCCATAACAACCGGCCGCTTCCATGCGGACCACATCGATGGCGGTGTCGGCCAGGCCCATGAGTCTGGCCAGGTCCGCGCGCAGCACATGCGGGTTTTGCGTGCCCGCCCAGACGATGAGGCCAGGCTGGCTTGCAGACGCTGCATCAGTTGTTTGATCCTGCCAAAGCGCCACGGCACAAGACGGGCCAATCGAGCCATGCAGTTGGTAGGGCCACACATAAGTGCGCGACAAACGCTGTGACGCCTGGGCCAGTGCAGCGTCCACATCGCCCTCGTCCACCAGCCGGCGCTGGGTGGACGGGTTGGTGCGCAAGGCGTGCTCTAAATTGCCGAGTTCGGGCAGTCCGGGCCAGTCTTTCCATTGCACGTGCAACTCGCGCATGGCTTGCTCAGCCTGTTCTTCGCGCTCGGCGACCACCCCCACAAAATCACGGATCACCACCACCGCACGCACACCCGGAATGTGCGCGATGGAAGACTCGTCCACCGACGCCAGCGTGTTGCCGATAAAGTCGCCATGGTCAGCCCCGGCATACGGGGGCCGCACCACGCGCCCGTGCAGCATGCCGGGCACACGCATGTCGTGCACAAACACCTGCTCACCCCTGACCTTGGCCGGAATGTCCACCCGCTGCACGCTCTGACCGATCAGGCGGTGCTCGCTGGCAGGCTTCAATGGTGTCGCCAGCGCCAAAGTCAGCGC
This sequence comes from Limnohabitans sp., assembly GCF_044373035.1. Classification (GTDB taxonomy): domain Bacteria; phylum Pseudomonadota; class Gammaproteobacteria; order Burkholderiales; family Burkholderiaceae_C; genus Limnohabitans_A. Next base: position 39,930 of record NZ_JBILQU010000007.1, read on the forward strand.
GACGTGTTGCGCCTGCAGCAGCTGGCCATAGGGGCACTGACGTGACGGATCTGAACGCGAGGACACCACACCGTCTTGCGCTAGCAGGTCATCGGCCGGAACACCCAGCTTGACGGCGGCCTGAGCCAGCAACCAGGCGCGGGCCTGCGCCGCAGCGGCTCGCAAAGGCACAGCATGAATTTGCAGCGTGGCACTGGCAATGGTGGCTCCCTGGTTGGGGGCCAGCGCAGTGCTGCCCAGCACCGTGTGCACCTCGGACAGCGCCACATCCAGTTCATCGGCCACCAGCTGCGACAGCGCGGTGCGAATACCGGTGCCCAGGTCCACATGGCCGTTGAGCGCAGTCACGCTGCCGTCGTCCCATACGGCCAATAAAATTTCGACGCCCTCGGCCGGGTTGCCTGGCACCGCCATGGGCTGGCCTTTAACGAGCGGCGCAGGAGGGGGCGGCTCACGCGTGATGAGCAACACGCCTTGTGCCGCATGAAAATCAGCGCGCCGCTTTGGCAGTTCGGCTCGGCGTGTCATGTCGGTTGGCCCATGCGTTCGGCAGCCAACAGCACCGCCTGGATGATTTCAAGGTGCGTGCCGCAGCGGCACAGATTGCCGGACAACTCTCTGCGCACATCGGCCTCATTCGGGTTCGGATTTCGGGCCAGCAAGGCCGCTGCCATCATGACCATGCCATTGAGGCAATAACCGCACTGGGCAGCCTGGGCATCGATAAAGGCTTGCTGCACCGGGTGCAAGGCACCCGCTTGCCCATGCAATGCGGGCAAGCCCTCCAGCGTGGTGATGCTGCGCCCTGCCACCCCGTGTGCAGGGATCACGCAGGCTCTTGCGGCCAACCCGTCCACCCACACCGTGCAAGAACCGCATTCGCCCAGGCCACAGCCGTATTTGGGGCCGTTGAGCTGCAGGTCATTGCGCAAAACATGCAGCAAGTTGGCCCGGCGCGTGGTCTCGGTCAACACATGCCGGACCTGATTGACTTGGATAAAGGCTTCGGTCATGGTGAGGGCAGGGTGGGATCAGGCCGTTCAAACGCTCAGATACGAGCGCCTGACGTCTTCGTTGGCGGCCAATTCCTGCATGCTCGCTTGGTAGCGGATTTGGCCTTTTTCAAGCACATAGGCCCGGTCTGACACGAGCTCGGCGAAGTGCATGTTTTGCTCGGACAGCAAGATGCTCACGCCCTGGGCCTTGAGCGCCAGGATCATCTGCACCATCTGCTCCACAATGACCGGTGCCACACCTTCAGAAGGCTCGTCGAGCAGCACCAAAAACGGATTGCCCATGAGGGTGCGGGCCACGGTGAGCATTTGTTGCTCGCCGCCACTCATGCTGCCGCCGGGGCGCTGGGGCATTTCACCCAAGTTGGGAAACAGCTCAAACAGGCGTTCGGGCGTCCAGTGGGGGGCGGTGGTGCCATCGGGCCATTGGCGTATGCGCTGACGGCCGACTTCCAGGTTTTCCATCACGGTGAGGTCGGTGAACACCCGGCGGTCTTCCGGCACAAAGCCCATGCCCAGCCGGGCGGCATGGTGCGGTTCGCTGCGCGACAGGTCATGGCCCATGAACGTGATCTGGCCACGTCTGCGGCCGAGCATGCCGATCAAGGCCTTGAGTGTGGTGGACTTGCCTGCGCCGTTGCGCCCCATGAGGGCAACCACTTCACCACGGCGCACCTGCAGGTCCACGTCGTACAGGATTTGCGCTGCACCATACCAGGCGGCCAGGCCTTTGGCGTCGAGCAGAATGTCTGAAGTGCTCATGCCTTGCTCTTTTCAAAAGTCTTGCCGGTGCCGAAATAGACTTCCTGCACCTTGGGGTGGTCTCGAATTTCCAGGGGTTTGCCTTGCGCAATCAAGCGGCCCCGAGCCAGCACGATCATGCGGTCGGCATAAGCAAATACCACGTCCATGCTGTGCTCGGTGAACAACACCGCCATGCCGCGCTGGATGACCAGGTCTTTGGTCAGGGCCATGAGTTCGTTGCGCTCTTTGGGCGCCATGCCTGCGGTAGGCTCGTCCATCAACAAGAGCTTGGGGCTGTTGGCCATGGCCACCGCCAACTCCACCCGCTTGATATCGCCATAGGCCAGCACATTGCAAGGTCGGTCGGCCTGCGCCTTCATGCCCACCTGCTCGAGCAGGGCCAGCGCGTCACCGCGGCGATGGTTCGCAGCGCGCCGCCACATGGACAACAACAGGTCATCGTGTGATAGCAAAGCCATTTGAACGTTTTCCACCACCGTGAGTGAGGCGAAGGTTTCGGCAATCTGAAAGGTCCGCCCCACGCCCTGACGCCAGATGTCGCGGGGCTTTCGGCCCACCAGCTCTTGGCCTTGGAACTGGATGGAGCCCTGGTCGGCTCTCAGCTGACCGTTGACCATGTTGAAGGTGGTGGTCTTGCCTGCCCCATTCGGGCCGATCAGGGCCAGCAGTTCGCCCGGGGACAAATCAAAGCTGACACCGTCTACGGCCTTGACGCCGCCAAAAGACTTGCCCAGGTTGTTCACTTGCAAAAGTGGTGCGCTCATGATGCGTCCCTCCCTGCAGTCGAAGACGTGGCCGAAGACTTTGCCCAAGAGCTGGACCGCAGTCGCTCCCACAGCCCTTGCACCGATCCGGCAATACCTTGAGGAAACAACAACACCAAAATCAGGATGATGGCACCCAACATGGCGCGCCAATAATCGGTGTTGCGCGCCACCACGTCATGCAGCCAAGTGAAGCTGAACGCACCGACCACGGGGCCCGCCAGGGTTTGGATGCCCCCGAGCAAGACCATGACCAGGCCATCCACCGACTTGCCCACACTCAAGGATTCGGGCGAGATGCTGCCTTTGGAAAAGGCATACAACGCCCCCGCCAGCCCGGCCACACCGCCCGCCAAAATGAAGGCCAGCCATTGCATGCGTTTGACATCGATGCCAATCGCATCTGCCCGCAGCACCGAGTCACGCCCTGCGCGCAAGGCATAACCAAAAGGCGAAAACAAAACACGGCGCAGCAACAGCACACCCGCTGCCACCAAGCCCAGAGTGAGCCAGTAATACATGCGTTTGTCGCTGAAAAACTCGGAAGGCCACACGCCCGTCAAGCCATTGCTGCCACCGGTGAAGCTGTCCCACTGGAAGGTGATGGCCCAAGTGATCTGCGCAAAAGCCAAGGTGAGCATGGCCAGGTAAACACCCGACAAGCGCACAGCAAACCAGCCAAAAATCAAAGCACCCAAGGCCGCGACCATCGGCGCGACCAGCAGCGCCATCTCCATGGACAAGCCTAAAGCGCGCACCAGCAGCGCCGCGCCGTAAGCGCCCAGGCCGAAGTAAGCCGCATGTCCGAAGGAATGCATGCCCGCAGGCCCCATGATGAAGTGCAAGCTGGCCGCAAACAGCGCTGCAATCAGCAGGTCAATCAAGAGCACCGTGGTGTAAGGCGAACTGGCCGTGAGCATGGGCATGGCCACCATCACCAGACCCAACACCGATGCGGCCACCAAGTAGGCCTTGCTGGCGGGACGCAAAGGCTCTTCGCGCATGCCCACGTAGCGGCTGGGTGCCTGGGCTTTGCCCAGCAGCCCCCAAGGCCGCCACACCAGCACCACCGCCATGACCAAAAAGTCCACCACCAGGGTGAGCTTGGAAAAAGACACCGACACACCGAACACATCCACCACACCCAGCCAGATGCACACGGCCTTGACCTCGGCAATCAGCAAAGCTGCGAGATACGCGCCGGGGATCGAGCCCATGCCCCCCACCACCACCACGACAAAGGCCGCACCGATGATGTGCAGGTCCATCTCGAGGTTGGCGGGCTCGCGGGGCAACTGCAAGGCACCGCCCAATCCGGCCAGCAAAGCACCCAGCGCAAACACGGTGGTGAACAACCAGGCCTGGTTCACGCCCAGGGCGCTGACCATTTCGCGGTCTTGCGTGGCCGCGCGCACCAAGGTGCCAAAACGGGTGCGGGTGAGCAGCAGCCACAGCAGCGCCAGCACCACCGGACCCGCCACGATCAAAAACAGGTCGTACATGGGGAACTGCCGACCTAAAATGGACACCGAACCCGCCAGGCCCGGCGCGCGTGGCCCCAACAGTTCTTCAGGGCCCCACAGCCACAGCACCGCGTCCTTGAGCACCAGCACCAGGGCAAATGTGGCCAGCAACTGGAACAACTCGGGGGCCTTGTAAATGCGGCGCAACAGCAGCATCTCGATGACCGCCCCCAGCACACCCACGGCCAAGGCAGCCACGGCCAGCGAAGGCCAAAAACCAATATTGCTGGCAAAGCGCTCCACCACGCTGTAGGCGATGTAGATGCCCGCCATGAAAAACGAGCCGTGCGCAAAATTCACAATGCGCGTCACACCAAAAATGAGCGACAGTCCTGCTGCCACAAAAAACAAGGACGATGCAGCCGCCAGTCCGTTGAGGAGCTGAACTAAAAACCCGGAAAAGCTCATGAGTCGATCATTTCAAGAAAGGCCCAGCGCGGCATCCCCATGGGGCTTGTCCCCAGGGGATGTCACACACTCAAGCGTGAAACAAATCCATCAGTCGGCGTTGCGCGACTTCTTGACTTCGGCGGCTGAAGGTTGGTACTGCGCACCATCCAGATAACGCGCATCCACCATCACGCCTTTGCCACCTTCGTTCTTGGTGCGGCCCACAAAAGCGCCCATGGTCGACTGGTGGTCTTCGGCGCGGTAGGTGATCTTGCCAAACGGTGTGTCCACCTGCAGGCCACGGAAGGCCACGCGCAGTTTTTCAGAATCGGCGCTCTGGGCCTTGGCCACACCGGCCGCCACTGACTTGATCATGGCGTAACCCACCACCGAGCCCAAGCGGGGGTAGTCCTTGAACTTGGCTTGATAAGCCTGCAAGAAAGCGTTGTGCTCTCGGGTGTTGTGGTTGTTCCAGGGGTAGCCCGTCACGATCCAGCCGTTCGGGGTTTCGTCCTTGAGCGGGTCCAGGTACTCGGGCTCGCCGGTCAGCATGCTGACGACTTCACGGCCCTGGAACAAGCCACGGGTGTTGCCTTCACGCACAAACTTGGACAGATCGGCGCCAAACAACACGTTGTAGATCGCATCGGGCTTGGCATCGGCCAGGGCCTGCACCACGCTGCCCGCGTCGAGCCTGCCCAGCGGTGGCGCCTGCTCGGCCACAAACTCCACATCGGGCTGGGCGGCTTTGAGCAAGGTCTTGAATGCGGCAGCGGCAGACTGGCCATATTCATAGTTGGGGTAAACCACGGCCCAGCGCTTTTTCTTGAGCTTGACCGCCTCAGGCACCAGCATGGCTGCCTGCATGTAGGTGCCAGGGCGCAAACGGAAAGTGTAGGCGTTGCCGCCTTGCCAGGTCAGCTTGTCGGTCAGCGGTTCCCCAGCCAGGAAGAAAGCTTTTTTCTGCTTGGCAAAGTCGGCCACGGCCAAACCGGTGTTGGACAGGAAGGTGCCTGTCAGCACATCGATCTTTTCACGCGAGATCAGCTCTTCGGCCACGCGCACGGCATCACCCGGGTTGGCGTTGTCGTCGCGTGTGATCAGCTCGAACTTCTTGCCCATCACACCACCTGCCGCATTGATCTCTTCAATGGCCAGCTCCATGCCCTTCTTGTAGGGCTCCAGGAAAGCGGGTTGGGCTTTGTAGCTGTTGAGTTCACCGATCTTGAAGGTGTTTTGGGCCTGCGCGGGTACGGCGACCCAGGCAAGGGCTGCCAGCGCAATGGCGCGGCGTAGAGGGTTGGCTGCTTTCATGAAGGATCTCCTTGGGTGGGTTAAAAAAACGATCTCTGAACGAGGGGGCCTGCGCGTCAGCGTAAACCGTCCTGACCTTGTATCTCTTGCACTTGTAAACCGCCAATGCGCGGCAGTGGACGTCCGCTGTCCGTCACCACCACCGCGACCACAATTTCTTGCGCGCGCGGTGCATCGCTCACACGTGCTTCCATGGCATCAAAATGACTGCGCACAAAAGCCGCATCCTTGTGGCCCAAGGGCACATCAATGGCTGTGCCCATACCGCCACGTTTTTTGGCGGAAGGCACCAATGCAGCGCCTTTTTCGACGGCTGCACGCAAAGGCGCGCCCAGCTTAGGGTGCAAGATGGCGGCGGCGTGTTCCAGCTCACCGGCTTCCCCCACGATAGCGGCTTTGCCATAACTGTGTGCCTGTCCAGGCTCAATGCCCAAAGCCTGCACGCATTTTTGACCCAGTAAAGCACCCAACTCTTCACCGATGGCGATCAACTCGTCCAGGTTGTCGCTGTAGCGCCCGGCATAGGGGTTGGCAATCACGGCCATCGCCAAAGCGCGGCGTGTGGGGGGCGTAACGGCACGGCCCATTTCAAGCCGTGTCTCGTCCACTTGAACAATGATTTTTCGGATGTGTGCGGTCATCGAAGACGTCTCCTTGAGGGGTTGTGGGGTGGTCGTGCGGAATCAGCGCAGGCCGTTCCACTGGTTGATGTCTTGGGCACGCAAACCACCCACGCGATCATGGATGCGGTAGCCGGTGGTCATGGCCAGAATGAAGACGATTTCATCGGCCAGCGGCGCGCCAGGCACACGCACCTCGATGGCGTCAAATTGGCCGCGCACATAAGAGGCGTTGATGTTGGTCAGCGGCACGTCGAGCGTGGCACCGGGGGGGCCGACTTTTTTGGTGGAAGGCACAATGGCCAAGGCATTGCCTGGCTGGCCGGTGGGCTTTTCATCGACCTTGCCCGCCTTGTAAGCGGCGCGGTCACCCTTCCAGCCCAGCAATTCGCGCATGGCATAGCCACCCGGTACATGCCACAGTGCACCGTGCTCCAGTTCACCGAACTCACCCACAATCGCCCCCTTGCCATACGTGGCAATGCGCTCTGCAGGCACATCCATGGCCACCAGAAGCTGGCGAGCCATGTCAATGCCCACCTCCTGCAAGGCCTCCATCATCGGCAAGATGTTGGGTTCGTAGCGCCCGGCATAGGGGTTGGTCAGCACCGCACCAATGGCCCCGCGCAGCAGTGGCTGGGCTGGTGCAGGACCGAACTCATGGAAGATTTCTTCCACCTGGGTGAACACACGTCGGATTTCAATCATTTCATCACCATAAGCATTTCTCAGGCCAAGGCCAGAGGGTTTTCCTCAAAGAATAAGGGTGCAGGCGTTGCAGCCATGGTTAACAACCGCGACTGCCCCTGGCACACCAGTGCCGCCGCTGCGATCAAACCCTGAGCCTGACATTCTCGTGCGCGCTGCCACCCTGCATGAAGGGCGCGTTGAACCCGCTCTACAGGCAAGCTCGGCACAGCCACTGTCACTTGCAAATCACCCAGATCGGTCATGTCACGCAGGCTGTTGGCGGGCTGACGAACGATGCCTGGATGCGCCACATTGACGGCATTGGCAATGATGCTGGCTGCCGCATCGGCTTGCGCCGCCGTGGCGGCCAGCACCGTCACGCTGTCGGCAATGCCCAAAGAAAAACTGCGCCCTCGCCAACCGCTGGTGGCCACACCACGCACTGGCATGGGGTGGGCAATTTCAAAAGCACCATCAAGGTTCAGCCCTTGCATCAATTCTTGCACTTGCAAACGCGCCAGATCGGCGTACAGCCCCACCCGCACCGACTGGCCTGGTGCCAGGTGCAAGGCGATGTCGCCCCCGTTGTTGACCCAGGCACGCGCCACGCCTGCACGGGCATAACAAGCCAACAACTCTTGCGCCACGCTGCCTGCCACCGCCGCCATGGGCGTGATGTAGGTCTGGTCTGCCCAAGGTGCACAGGCCCGCCACATGCGCTGCGCCACGCCACCTTGCAAAGGACATGCCGTGCCCGTTTGCACCGGCAAGCGCAACACAGGCCATTCAGCCATCAACTCCGCCAGCAAGGGCTCAAAACGCATCCAGGCCTGCTCGTGGGCGAGCGCCAAGGCCGCCTCACCCTCGGGGCCCAAAGGATCGGCGCCGATCACGATGTCCATGGGGCCGTGCTGGAAATGCCAGCGACCGTTGGGCAAGCGGCGACGAGTAGCACTCACGTGCGGTCCCTCATCCGAGCATCGGGACTTGCCCGAGCGGCCAGGGGTTGGCTTGCGGTAGGGCCTGCCATGACAGGGCCGTTGGGGCGCCGTCGCTGTGCCAGGCCCCTTGCTTCAAGACTTCTTGGAGAGAGCGCACATACGCCATGTGTCCACCCAAAGCTTGGTAGTCCAACAGGCGCATGCTGAATTCAATCGGGGCAATGATGGCCGGCGTGGGCACCGTGCCAAAACTGTTGTCTGGCATGCGCAGCACATCCGACATCACCGTGATGCCACCGCCGGGCCAGACAAAGGCGGGCGCACCGCCACACGTTACATTGACCAAAGCCTGCTTGATGGCGCGGGTGAGCAAGACCGGGTTTTCGGTGACACCCGCCCGCAAACTGCCGCCCGCACCCGCCAGAAACATCACGCTGCACAGCGAGGGCTCGCAATTTTCGCCAATGCGTTCAACGATGACCCGCACCGCCGCCGGCATATCTTGCGGCACGGCCTGCAATTGCTCGTTGAGCACATACCAAGCCGCATGCTCACCCGTGGTTGAAGTCATGAGCATTCTCAAGCCCGGCCAGGCCACCAGCGGGTCCCAGCCTTCAATGATGGACAAGGGGTCCGCAATGTCGGTGCCCCCCCAGCCATTGCCCGGATTGGCCACCTGAAAATACCGACCCGGCGTCGATTTGCGCCCACGCATGTCAATGCCCGACGGCTTCATGTCCAGGCAGCGCCCCGCTTGGTGCTCGGTCAGGACGCCGGTGATGTGGTCGTCCAGCACCACCACCTCGTCGGCCAAGCCCAAAAATTGCTTGGCAAAAATACCCACCACGGCCGAGCCGCAGCCGACCCGCATGCGCTGTTCCCGCACGCCGTTGACAATCGGGGCAAAACCCGCCTGGATCACGAGCTGCGCGCCGCCATCGATGGTCAGCTCCACCGCTTGCTTGTTGCCCAAAGCCTCCATCATGTCCACGGTGACACGGCCTTCTTTCTTGCTGCCCCCGGTCAGGTGGTGCACCCCACCGAGCGACAGCATTTGCGAGCCATATTCGGCGGTGGTGACATGCCCCACCACCTCGCCCTTCATGCGCACATTGGCTTGCTCCGCACCCAAGAATCGGTCGGTGTCGATCTTCACCTTGAAACTGCAGTAGCTGAAAATGCCTTCGGTGACCACGGTCACCATGTCCACCCCATCGACCTGCGAAGACACGATGAAAGGCGCTGGTTTGTAGTCGGGGTAGGTGGTGGACGAGCCGACGCCTGTGACAAACACCTGATCGGAGTTCAGCAGGTCACCATGCCACGCCGTAGGCCCTTCATCAGACGCACCCGCCGCAAACGGCACGAGCACTGGCTCGTCTTTCTCGAGCGTGCGGCGCAGAAAAACCACCGGGTCCACACGCACCAGCAGACCTTCGCGGTTGGCATAGCGGTCACAAGCACCCAGCCGCCCCTCAGAAATTTGGCAAAGGACGGGGCAGGCATTGCACTCGATCTTGGCACTGCTCATGCGCTCATTGCGCGGGATGGCACGCTCTGGCACCTGCTGCGTCGCAGGTGTCTCCATGCCGGGAAGCCCATCGGTTTTTGAGTGTTCGGTCATCTCGGATTTTTGCTTGTCCAAAAGCTGAGGTGCGCACTTGCACGACAGATTCATTCTGTGTAGCATTCACAACACTAAAATGTTGTATTCACTACATTAAAGTCAATGTAGCGCATCCTGTTTTGCCGTGCAACAGTGTTTTCCCCAAGCTGTTGCGCACAGCCCTGCCAAGGGTTTTTGTTGTGTTCAACCTGACCTTGATCGACCATGAGCGCCTTTTTTGAAGAACGCGTATTGAGCGTGCACCACTGGACAGACCGCCTGTTCACCTTCACCACCACACGCGATCCATCGCTGCGTTTTTCCAATGGCCACTTCACCATGATTGGCCTGCGCTTGAACGGCAAGCCGCTGCTTCGGGCTTACAGCATCGCCAGCCCCAACTACGAAGAACATCTGGAATTTCTGAGCATCAAGGTTGAAGAAGGCCCTTTGACTTCCCACTTGCAGCACATCCAGGTGGGCGATACCATCGTCGTCGGCAAAAAGCCCACGGGCACCTTGCTGATCGACTACCTGACGCCGGCCAAACGCTTGTACCTGTTGTCCACCGGCACGGGCTTGGCGCCGTTCCTGAGCATCATCCGTGACCCCGAGACCTATGAAAAATTTGAAACCGTGGTGGTGGTGCATGGTGTGCGTCAGGTGGATGAACTGGCCTACCACGAACTGATCGTCGATCACTTGCCGCAACATGAATTTCTGGGCGACATGATCGGCCAGCAGCTGCGCTACTACCCGACAGTCACGCGCGAGACTTACCGCAACATGGGCCGTGTGACGGCGCTGATTGAAAGTGGCAAACTGTTCACGGATCTGGCCTTGCCCCCCATGAACCCGGCCGAGGACCGGGTCATGCTGTGCGGCAGCCCGGGCATGCTCAACGACCTCAAGCACATGCTGGAGACACAGGGCTTTGCTGAGGGCAACACCAGCACCCCTGGTGACTTTGTCATTGAACGGGCATTTGTCGAGAAATAAACACACATGGTGACTACATCACGTCAACCCAAGCCCAGCCAGGCCAAGCCCGGTGCCAAGCCAAGTGCCAAGCGCGTGGTAGGGGTGCGCGAACACAACGCGCAACAAACACGCGAGAGCATTTTGCGCGCCGCCATCAAGGTGTTTGCGCAGCACGGTTATGAAGGCGGCAGTGTCGAAAAAATTTCGCGGCAGGCCATGTCCTACGACCGCATGATCTATTACTACTTCGGCAGCAAGGAAGGCTTGTTCATCGAAGTGCTGGAGACGATTTACCGCCGCATGAACGACGCAGAAGCGCAATTGGTCATCGATGTGAGCACGCCGCTTCTTGCCTTGGAGCAAGTGGTTCATTTTGTGCTCGACTACTACCGCAGTCATCCGGAATTCGTCACCCTGCTCAACACGGAAAACTTGCACAAAGGCAAGCACATCGTGAAATCGCTGCGTGCACGCGAATTTTCATCGCCAGCCATCGCCGTGATCCGTGACATCTTGCGCGCTGGTGTATCGCAGGGGCTTTTTCGCGCCGACATATCGGCCCGCGATGTTTACTTGTTGATCGCAGCTACCGGCTATTTCTACATGTCCAACCGGTACACGCTGTCGGCCTTTTTGGGCGAAAACATCGATGCCCCGCAGGCTGTGGCGCAGTGGAAATCTTTCGTCATTGACACCGTGTTCCGCGTGGTCAATGTCCCCCTTGCATCCCATCCTTAAGGAGACTCCTCATGGCAGACATCAGCACCACCGGCGCATCCGGCAAAGTCGTCATCAAAAACATTGGCTTGCTGCTCTCGGGCGACCTGGATCAGCCCATCTTGCAGGCGGACACCATCGTCGTGCAGGACGGCCTCATCACCGCCGTAGGCCGCGAGAAAGATTGCGATCTGGAAGGCGCCCAAACCGTCATCGATGCGCGGCAAACCTGTGTTTGTCCGGGTTTGATCGACAGCCATGTGCACCCGGTGTTTGGCGACTGGACCCCGCGCCAAAATCAGATCGGTTGGATTGACTCGACCATGAACGGCGGCGTGACCACCATGGTTTCGGCCGGAGAAGTGCACTTGCCAGGCCGCCCCAAAGACATCGTCGGTCTCAAAGCCCTGGCCATCACGGCACAACGCGCTTTTGACAACTTCCGCCCCGGGGGCGTGAAGGTGATTGCGGGCGCGCCCATCATTGAAAAAGGCATGACCGAGCAAGACTTCAAGGATTTGGCCGACGCAGGTGTCACGCTGCTGGGAGAGGTGGGCTTGGGATCCGTCAAGGCCGGGTATGAGGCCCAGCAAATGGTGGCCTGGGCTCGCAAGCACGGCATCCAAAGCACGATCCACACCGGCGGCCCCTCCATTCCAGGCTCGGGCATGATCGACAAGGATGTGGTGCTCGAAGCCGATGCCGACGTCATTGGTCACATCAACGGCGGGCACACCTCGCTGCCCGAAGCCCATGTCTGCGAGTTGTGCGAAAAATCCTCACGCGCCATCGAGATCGTGCACAACGGCAACGAGCGGGTGGCCATAGCGGCGGCGCGTGCGGCACTTGAACTCAAGTGCCCGCACCGCATCATTTTGGGTACCGATGGCCCGGCGGGCTCAGGCGTTCAACCCCTGGGCATGTTGCGCATGGTGTCCCTGTTGTCGAGCCTGGCCAACATCCCGGCCGAATTGGTGTTTTGCTTTGCCACCGGCAACACGGCCCGCATCCGCAACCTGAACTGTGGCTTGATCGAAGTCGGGCGGGCCGCCGATTTTGTTTTCATGGACCGCGCACAGCACACGGCAGGCAAAACCCTGCTGGAGAGCGTTCAGCTGGGCGATATCCCCGGCATTGGCATGGTCATGATCGACGGCATCGTGCGGTGTGGCCGCAGCCGCAACACGCCCCCCGCCACCGAAATCCCGGTGGTGCTGGGCAGCCATTGACGCTGTGGCTGCAACACGGGCAGCTTTTTTGCATCCCGCTGATCACCCTGCCCCAGCGCTTTCGCGGTGACAGCGGTGCAACGGTGGGGCACCTTCCACTTGTTTTCGATAACGACCTCCAGTCCCATGAACTTTGAACCCCTGATCGAGCTGACCCGCAACGGCACCCAGGAATGCGTGCACATGGGTGCACTGGCCGTGACCGATACCGAGGGCCGCGTGCTGGCGCAAGTGGGCAACCCGCTTTGGCTGTGCTTCACCCGCTCCACCCTCAAAGCCATGCAGGCCTTGCCGCTGATCCAGTCGGGCGGGGTGGCGCATTTTGGCTTCACCCCTCCAGAACTCGCCATGATGTGCGCCAGCCACAACGGGCAAGAGATGCATGTCGAGCAGGTGTCGTCCATCTTGCGCAAAAGCGGCAGCAGCACGCGCCAGATGCGCTGCGGCTGCCATGTGCCTTATCGCTTCACGTTTTTTGACCAACCCATGCCCGAAGGCTTTGCTTACGACGAGCGGCACCACAACTGCAGCGGCAAGCACAGCGGCTTTTTGGCCTATTGCGTGCAGCACGGCCTGCCCACCGACAGCTACACCGAGGTGGACCACCCATTGCAGCAGCAAGTGCGCCAAGCCGTGGCGCACTTGGCGGGGTTGAGCGAAGAAGAGCTGGCGCTGGGCATTGACGGTTGCTCGGCCCCCAACTACGCCATGCCCTTGTCGCGCTTGGCCCGCAGCTATGCCCGATTGGCGCAGCCCGAGTCGGACGGCCTGTACGGCGAGAGCCTGCAACAGTTGGGCCAAGCCATGAGCACCCACCCCGAATTGGTCTCAGGCACGGGCCGCAACGACGCCGACTTCATGCGCGCTGGCCGGGGCGACTGGGTCACCAAGGTGGGCGCCGACGGCGTGCAGGTGGTGGGCAGCCGCTCTCGGGGCCAGGCTCTGGCCATCAAGATCATGGACGGTAACAAAGCCGCGTTGTTTGCCGCCACCGTGGAGGCCTTGGACCAACTGGGTTGGTTAGACGATGCGCAGCGCTCCGCACTGAACCCGTGGCGTGCGCAGGTGCTGCTGAATGTGGCGGGTGCGCCGGTGGGCGAGCGGCGCAGCGTGTTCAAGCTGCGGTATGCCTATTGAATCGGTACGCTGAAATCTTGAACAACATTCAAGGGAGGGTTTTTTGTAGGAGCCCACCCCTGTGGGCGATGGGCTTGGAACACGCCCTGCAAACCCTCTAGGCGCTGGGTGGTGGTCTGCGATGGATCGTCAGCCTTTGTCAGCGTTGACCAAAAATGGCGGTGCCCACCCGCACCATCGTGCTGCCTTCGGCAATGGCCGCCGCCATGTCGGCGCTCATGCCCATGGACAGCGTATCCAGTGGCAAGCCTTGCTGGCGCAAGGATTCAAACAAGGCTTTGGCCTGGGCATGAACAGCCCGCATTTGCGCGTCGGTCTCGGCAGGTTCGGGAATGGTCATGAGGCCGCGCAACTGCAGGCGCGGCAAAGCGGCCACGGCCTGCGCCAGCGCGGGCAGCTCTTGCGGGCTCACGCCCGACTTGTTCTCGCCCCCGTCCACATTGACCTGAATGCACACCTGCAAGGGCGGCAGGTGTCCAAGGCGTTGTTCAGACAGACGCTGGGCGATTTTGAGGCGGTCCACGCTGTGCACCCAGTCAAAATGCTCGGCCACCAGCCGCGTTTTGTTGCTCTGAATGGGGCCGATGCAGTGCCAGACCAGTGGTAAATCGCGCAATGCCGTGATCTTGTCCACCGCTTCTTGGATGTAGTTTTCGCCAAAGGCGGTTTGCCCTGCCGCATGGGCTTGGCGCACCGCTTCAGCCCCCCAGGTTTTGGAGACAGCCAGCAGCTGCACGCTGCCTGCGTCTCGCCCCGCCGCCTGGCAAGCGGTCTGAATCAGTACCCTGACGCGGGCGATGTTGTCGGCAATGGATGGGCTCATGGATGGAGCGTACCAAAAGCGGCGATGTCACCCAGTCGTCAGTCCAAAACACCCGGTGCACACCAGACCAACCACAGGCTGCCAAAATAGCCCTTTTCTTCACTCCACAAAGAGACACGCCATGAGCCAAATTGCCGCCAAAACCTACGATGCCGCCCCTGCCAAAAAAGTTGCTTTTTTGGGCTTGGGCGTGATGGGCTACCCCATGGCGGGCCATTTGGCCCGTGCCGGTCACCACGTCACCGTGTACAACCGCAGTGCGGCCAAGGCCGCGGCTTGGGCCGCCGAATGCCCCGGCAACGCCACTGCCCCGACCCCGCGTGAAGCGGCAGCGGGTGCCGATATCGTGTATGCCTGCGTAGGCAACGACGCCGATTTGCGCAGCGTGGTGCTGGGCAAAGACGGTGCTTTTGCCGGTATGAAGCCCGGTGCGATTTTTGTGGACCACACCACGGCGTCTGCCGAAATTGCCCGCGAGCTGTACGCCGAAGCAAAAAAGCTGGGCCTGCACTTTGTCGACGCGCCGGTTTCGGGTGGTCAGGCGGGCGCGCAAAACGGGTTGCTTACCGTGATGTGCGGTGGAGACGCGGCCGCCTTTGATGCCGTCAAGCCGGCGGCCATGGCGTTCTCGCGGGCCTTCACTTTGCTGGGCGCATCCGGCGCAGGCCAGCTGGCCAAGATGGTCAATCAGATTTGCATCGCAGGCCTGGTGCAAGGCTTGTCCGAAGCCATTGCCTTTGGCCAACAAGCCGGGCTGGACATGCACCAGGTGCTGGACGTGATCGGCAAGGGCGCGGCGCAAAGCTGGCAAATGGACAACCGCGGCAAGACCATGGCCGATGACAAGTTTGAATTCGGCTTTGCGGTGGACTGGATGCGCAAGGACTTGGGCTTGGTGCTGGACGAAGCCAAGCGCAACGGGGCTCGCCTGCCGGTCACGGCGCTGGTCGACCAGTTCTATGCCGATGTGCAAAAAATGGGTGGCGGCCGTTGGGACACCTCCAGCCTGATCCGCCGTTTACGCTGAATTCGCACTGAACTTCAGGGCTTGCGCAAGCCCAGCCACAGAACGGCGGACACCACCACGGCCGCACCCAGCAACTGCATGGGAGCGATGGCCTGGCCCAGCAGCGCCCAAGCCAACACCAGTGCAAAGATGGGCTCGACGTTCATGATGGCCGAGCTGCCCACCACGCCCAACTTGGGCAACACGGTGAACATGATGGTGAAGGCGGTGCCATAAAGAAAAGTCAGCATCGCCAGGCCCCACCAACCGGGCGCGGCCTGTGGCCACTGAAAGCCGCCTTGTGTGAGGGCCACGCTGGCGGCCAGCACACCCACGGTGGCCATGGTGGTGAAGGTGCGCAGACGTCCGTCTACGCCCACCGTCTCGTGTTGGGTGAGCACCAAGGCCAGGCCAAAAGTGGCCGAGGCGGCCAAGGCAAAGGCCACGCCAGCCCCGATCTCAGCCCATTGCCGCGCTGCCCCCAGGCCCGAAGCCGCGCCCAGCACGTCCAGCGCCAATGCCAGCCCGGCCATCATCACCGGCATGGTCCACAGCACGGCGCGCTCGGGTTGGTGACCGTACAACATCCTGGCCCACAGGGCCGTGGTCAGTGGATAAGTGTTGAAGGCCAGCAAGGCCAAGGCGACGGGCAAACGCGCCACCGCCGAATACAAACACACGCTTTGCACCGCAATCAGCAGGCCCACGGCGCCCAGGTATTTGCGCTGCGCGGGCAAAACCCGAAAGGCCACTTTTTGCTGCCACAAGATCAGCGCCACCACGCTGGCGGTGATGACGCTGCGCACCATGACGGCCGTCACCACATCCAACCCGTGGTTGAAGGCGGTGCGCGCCGCGACATGGTTGGCCCCCATCATGAAGGCGATCAGCAGCAAGGTGCCAAAGGCGGCACCGCTCAAGCGTGCAGGGGTGGTCAAAGCCATGCATTCATGCCGAGGGGTAAAGGCCCAAACCCCTGGCATGCAGGCGGCTCAGGCCCAGCAAGGCGTCGGTGAAGGGCGTGGCCACGCCGGTCAACTGGCCCAACTCCTGCACCGAGGCCACGAGGGCATCGAGCTCGACCGGTTTGCCCGCGTCGACGTCTTGCAGCATGGAGGTGCGAAAGGCTCCGAGTTTGCGCGTGACGGCGTGGCGGTCTTCGGGTGTTTGCGCGATCGGGATACCGATGCACTCGCCAATGGCCTTGGCTTCGAGCATGACGCTGGAGACAAAGCCTCGCACCAGCGGGTCGTCCAGGATCACATCGGTCGTGGCCCCGGTGAAGGCGCTGATGGGGTTGATCGTCATGTTGCCCCACAACTTGTACCAAACGTCTTTCTGGATTTGTGCCGACGCCGTGGCATTGAAACCGGCTTGCCTCAACAGCGCCACCAGGTCGCGCAGGCGCGGCGAATCTGCCCCAGAAGGCTCGCCCAAAATCAAGCCGTTGCCAAAGTGGTGCCGGATCACGCCGGGCATGTCGACCGAGCAGCTCGAGTGCACCACACAGCCGATCACCTGGTCGGCTGGGATGTGCTGGGCAATCACGCCGGACGGGTCCACCGATTGCAAAGTGGTGCCCGACAAGGTGCCGCCAAAGCCTTGCAAAAACCACCAGGGCACGCCGTTCATGGCTGTGAGCACCACCGTGTTGGGGCCGATGAGTGGCCCGATGCGCCGAGCCACGTCGGCCATGGCGGGAGCCTTCACGGCCACGATCACCAGGTCTTGTACGCCCAGATCGGCCGGGTTTTCGCGCGCCACCAAAGAGGTGCGAATTTCTTGGTCACCTTGCAGCAGCACCAAGCCGTTTTGTTGCAGGGCTTCGAATGTGGCGCCTCGCGCCACCGCGCTCAGGCTGCAGCCTTGCTGTGCCAGGTGCGTCCCGATCCAGCCGCCGATGGCGCCAGCGCCGTAAATACAGATTTTCATGCGCGCCACCCTTTGTCTTGCCGGTCGACTTGGCGCACCAGCGATTGAAAAACGTCTTGTCCCGCGCCGTGGTTCGGATTGAACTGCAGGGCGTCCCGGGTGCATTGGTCGGCAACGGCCACGGGCACTGCAATGGGCTGGCCCATGCTGAAAGTGGCCAGCTGGATTTCGCAGGCGCGCTGCAAGGTCCACAGCACCGCAAAGGTTTGCGCCAAGGTGTGGCCCCAGGCCAGCAGGCCGTGGTTGCGCAAGATGACGGCTTGTTTGTCGCCGATGCTGCGCAGCAGGCGAGGCGCTTCGTCCGCGTGGATGGTGATGCCCTCGAAGTCGTGGTAAGCCACCATGTTGTGCAGCTGGGCACTGTAAAAATTGGTCTGCTGCAAACCGCCTTGAACACAGGCCACCGCCACACCTGCCGTGGTGTGGGTGTGCATCACGCAATGCGCTCCGGCCAGGCCTTCGTGCACGGCGGCATGGACTGTGAAACCTGCCGGGTTGACGGGGTAAGGCGAGCCATCGAGCACCCGGCCTTGCACGTCGATCTTGACCAGGTTGCTGGCCGTGACCTCGCTGTAATGCAGGCCAAAGGGGTTGATCAAAAAGTGTTTCTCGCCCCCGGTGACGCTGTCAGGCAGGCGCAGCGTGATGTGGTTGTAAATCATCTCGGTCCAACCGAGCAGGGCAAAAACACGGTAACAAGCGGCCAGCTCCAAGCGGGCTTGCCATTCATCGGGGTGCACCCGCGCTTGCAGCGAGGGCACCACCGGTTGGGGTGTTGGGAACATCGTGGTTTCCTTCATTCAATTGGGGTCAGACCCCATTTGTTCAAATAAATTGGGATCTGACCCCAATTCACCAATTAATACGTTGCGCCTTTGGCGGGAGCAGCGACTGGCCAGCTCGACTTGAAATGCGCTGCCAGCTCGGTGGTGTGTCGCATCAAAAGCTGCGTGTCCAAGCCCACAGCCACAAACACCGCGCCCAGCTTCAGGTAATGCTCGGCCAGTTGACGGTCGGGCGTGAGGATGCCGGGGGCTTTGCCGGCTTTCAGGATGCGGGTGATGGCGTCTTCTATGGCCGTTTGCACGGCGGGGTGCGCGGCGTTGCCCACATGGCCCATGGAAGCCGAGAGGTCGGCCGGGCCGATGAACACGCCGTCTACGCCGGGCGTGGCGGCAATGGCGTCGAGGTTCTTCAGCGCTTCACGCGATTCGACTTGCACCAACAGGCAAACTTCTTGGTTGGCGCGCTTGAAGTAATCCGGGTAGTGGCCCCAACGCGAAGCGCGCGCCCCGGCCATGCCGCGCACGCCGCCTTGGCCATCGTCTTGTGGGTAGCGCATGGCTTGCACCAATTGCGCGGCTTGCGCAGCGGTGTCGACCATGGGCACCAGGATGTTTTGCGCGCCCAAATCGAGGTATTGCTTGATAAGCGCTGTTTCGCCTAAAGGTACGCGGCACACCGGGTGGCTGGCGGGGTAAGCGGCCACGGTTTGCAGCTGAGCCTGAATGCTGCGCAGGTCGTTCGGCCCATGCTCGCCATCGATGACCAGCCAGTCAAACCCCGCCAAGGCGCAGATTTCGGCGGTGTAGGCGCTGGCCAGGCCCATCCACAGACCGATTTGGGGCTGCTTGTTTTGAAGGGCTTGTTTGAAAAGGTTTGTGGGAGTGTTCATGGGACGTTTGCTCGTTTTAAAGGGAAGAAGGCTTGCAGCTTGTTGGGGGCGGGGTGGCGGCTCGGGCGATGTGGCAAAGCAAAGCGCCTCTGAGCCCGGGCCGCCACCCCGTCCCCAACAACCCACCACCGACGTTGAACGAAGCCATGTGTTCAAACAAACCGGAACTCCAGTTTGCCCAACGGCCCATAGTCCACATCGAACACATCGCCCACTTTGGCCACCGCCGGTTTGGTGAAAGAGCCCGCCAAAACGATTTCACCCGCTTGCAGGTGCTCGCCCCAAGGCGCCAATTTGTTGGCCAGCCAGGCGATGCCCACTGCGGGGTGGCCTTGCACGCCAGCGGCCAGGCCGGTTTCTTCGACCACGCCGTTTTGCCGCAGCACCGCCCCGCACCAAGGCAGATCGGTGGTCAGCGGATCGACCCGCTTGGCCCCGAGCACGATGCCCGCATTGGCCGCGTTGTCGCTGATGGTGTCGTAGACCTTGCGCATCACCTGGGTGTGGCGGTCGAACTGTTCAATGCGCGAGTCGATGATCTCGATGGCGGGCGTGACGTAATCGGTGGCTTCGAGCACTTGTTGCACGGTCACGTTGGGGCCGCGCAGTTCTTTCTTGAGGACAAAGGCCAGCTCCACCTCGACACGCGGCGCGATGAAATCGGTGAAGGGAATGCTCAACACTTGGCCCGGCGTGCAGGTGTAGAGCATGTCATCCAGCAGCGTGCCGTAATCGGGCTCGTCGATCTGGCTGGACACTTGCATGGCGCGGCTGGTCAGCCCGATCTTGTGGCCGATCATGGTGCGCCCTTGCGCAAACTTGAGCTGCATCCAGGCGCGGTTGATGCGGTAGCCGTCATCGATCGTCATGCCCGGGAAGCGCTTGGAAAAGTGCTCGATCTGGACACGGGATTGTTCGGACTGGTGCAGCTCGCGGGCGAGCTGCTGGATTTGGTTGTCGGTGAACACGGACATGGTTCAGGCCTTGTTGAAAAGCGGATGCAGGTTGCTGAGCTTGGCATCAAACACCTCGGTGCCGACATCGATTTGCAGCGTGATGCCGATGTGGCGCTGCACCATCACGGGCGCAAAAAAGGCCTTGGCCACTGCGAGCAGGGTTTGTCCGGCGCGTTGCTGCGTGGCCTCGCTGCGGCCCCGGCCCATGCGCAGGTTCAGGTACACGAAGGCGTAGTCGCCCGTGCCTCCTGCTGCACGCCCCGCCGCACCGCCATCGGCCACCGCATGATGCGGCGCGGGGTAGGCCAGCACGCGCGTGCCGCCGGTCGGAAAAACCGGTTGGCCTTGCTCGTCCTTCACGTTGAGCATGGCGTCCGCCAGTGCGCGGCACAAGGTGGTCATCTGGACTTCGGCGTCCAATTGCCCGGTGTAGAGGATGACGAGATGGGGCATGGTTACAACCTCGTGCTCACAGCGGTGTAACCCTGCGCGCTGCTGGCCTGCGCAGGTGGAATGTGCATGCCTTTTTGCGGCGTCACCTCAAAAATCGCGTTGAGCTGGCCTGTGCCGCTGGCCCCGAAATAGGGCGTGACCATGTCCACGCCGCCGTCATAACCCGACCAACCCAAAGCCCCCATCAGCATGGCGGTGTCGTGCATGAAGCCTTCGCCGTGGCCTTTGCTGGCGTATTCGGGCAGCATCTCGCAAAAGGTTTTCCATTCGCGTTGGTCCCACATGCGCAGCACTTGTTCGTCGAGTTTTTCGAGGAAAGGGCTCCAGATTTTGTGGGCAAATTCCGGGGCCAAACCGTTTTGTGCAAAGCGGTGGCTCAAGCTGCCGCTGGCCAAAAAAGCCACCTTGCCGTCGTAATGCTTTTCCACCGCCTCGCGCATGGCCCAGCCCAGGCGGGCGCTGTCATTGAGGTAGTGCGAGGTGCACAGGGCCGAGACCGAAACCACCTTGAAGTGCTGGTCTTGGTTCATGTAGCGCAGGGGCACCAGCGTGCCGTATTCGGGCTGCAAAGTGGTGGCGTCGTGGGCCAGGGTTTCCACGCCGTATTCGTTGGCCACTTGGGCCAGCAAGTGCCCGAGCGCTGGATTGCCCGGCGACTCAAAGGCCAGGTTGCTGATGAAGTGTGGCAACTCATTGCTGGTGTACACGCCCTTGAAGTGTGCGCCGCAGTTGATGTGGTAACTGGCGTTGACCAGCCAGTGCGTGTCGAACACGACCAGGGTGTCCACGCCCATGGCCCGGCAGCGGCGGCTGATTTCCTGGTGGCCGTCGATGGCGCTTTGGCGTGTGCCGAAACGGGGGCCAGGGATCTCGCTCAGGTACATGCTGGGTACGTGGGTGATTTTGGCGGCGAGGGCGAGTTGTCCCATGGGGTGTCCTGTGGATGCGTGTGCGTGTGGGGGAGGGTCAGGGACTGATCAGGTCAATGTCCGGGAAGTAGCTGCGGTAGCGGCCTGCATCGCGGGTCAGCAATTTGTAGCCATCGGCCTGGGCGTGCGCGCCAATGAAAAAATCGGGCAGCACGCCGGTTTTGGTGCCGCCGCGTTGACGGTAAGACCTGAACACGTTGGCGGCCAATTGCGCAGCTGGCCGCGTCAAATCCAGAACTTGCACGCCCAACTTTTGCA
>NZ_JBILQU010000008.1:0-61042 GCF_044373035.1 Limnohabitans sp.
CCTCCAAGGGTTTTGCCGCGCCGTTTCGGGTGCCTGTCACCCATGCGGGCACCAAAGGCTTGATCGTGTTGGATCAGCTTCGGACGGTTGACAAGCTGCGCTTGGTCAAGCGGCTGGGCGCTGTGTCCGCCAAAACGTTGACGGCAGCGCTGACCACGCTGCAGGAAGTATTCGCGGAGTAAACCCTTGCGGCCTGCTTCACTGCCTCGCCATCAGCCCCGGTTTTAATCGCCCGCCTGCGCAGAGGCAGGCAAGCCAAAGACCCGGTCAAAGCACCAGGTGAACGCGATGGCATAAAAGAAAAAGAACGCCAGCAGGCCCAAGTTGGCCACCAAGGCAGCGATGAGCGAAATGTCGAGCCACAGCGACATGACGGGCAAAAGAATGATGACCAAGCCGCCTTCAAAACCAGCCCCGTGGGCCAGCCGCCTGAAAAAGGAACGGCCGCGGACCGATTGGCGCGACTCCCAGCGCTCAAAGAACCAGTTGAAGGTGTAATTCCACGTCAGCGCAATGCTCGACAACACAACCGCCAGGCCGAATGTGGAGGTGGTGGACTTGTCAAAGGCCAGGCTCAACACGGGCCCGACCACGGCGATGGCGATGGCCTCGTACAAAAGGGCCTGAAAAACGCGACGGGTGGTGGGTGTCATCTTGGGGAACGAAGTGGGTTGGTCAGCTCATCAAGAGCGCTCGCAGTCGCGAACATCAAGAAGTTAACACGTCAGGCGTTTGGCCGCCCTCACAGCCCACGAATGCCGGTGCCGCATTCGCATTGCCAACTTATTGGCCATTCTCGGACAACGGTTCGGCTGAGAACCTGCATTTGGCCGTCGCATCAAAAAACAACCATTTAGGTCATTATTTTTATTAAATTTTTATAACAATTGAATCAACTCCAACCGCTAAACTCACTGAGTTAAAACTTTTATGGAGTTCATTTTGGAAGCATCTTCACGCCATTTGATTTTTCACGGCGCAGTGGTTTTATTGGCTGCATTGTTGTACGGCGCACCTTACGCAAAAGCCATCAAATCCGGGTCAGCTGCGCAAGTAGTGAACTCTTGGCGTGTGGCACATCAAAGCCTTTGTCTGGGGGCGATTTTGATGTTCAGCGTTGCTGCAGTATTGCCTTTTTTGCCGGTCTCTGCATCGCTGAAATGGCTGATTGTTGTCTCTTTCATCACTTCAAGCTATGCGTTCACCATCGCAACCCCTTTAGCGGCCATCACCCAAGACAGGGGCTTGGCTAAAGGTGGCCAAGGCTGGGCGCGTTTGGTTTATTGGGGAAATATGACGGGCGCTTGGACTTCGTTGCTGGGTGCTGCCGCGCTCTTGGTCGCTGCAGGCCTGTCTTTATGAGACGGTCGAAATGACCATCAGGACCAGTCGCCCGCATGACGAAGCCGTTGTGGAGATGCTCAAAGCCGATCCTGAGTTTGCTAACGAGTAACTCGCTGTTGCACTGGATCAAGCCGATCAACCCGGCGGGCAGCAGGCTTTGCTGGCGGCTGTGCGGCATATGGCTGAGGCGCAAGGCATGTCTGCGGTGGCCGAGAGAGCGAGCATGCCCCGCGAAAGCTTGTACCGGGCACTCAGTCCACGCGGTAACCCCACACTCAAAACCTGGTTGGCTGTGTTGAACGCCACCGGATTGCACTTATCGGTGGTGCGGCACCACTGACTTGATTCACTGCCGCGCCGTGCGCACGTTGGGCGGCAACTTGCCCGGGGCGCTGGTACGCCAGGGGTTGATGTCCAGCCCGCCGCGCCGGGTGTAGCGGGCATACACCGTCAAGGTGGTGGGTTGGCAGCGCGTCCAGATGTCCATGAAGATGCGCTCGACGCATTGCTCATGAAACTCGTTGTGGTTGCGGAAACTCACGATGTATTGCAGCAAGCCCGCTTGCTCGATCTGCGGGCCGCTGTAGGTGATTTGCACGCTGCCCCAGTCAGGCTGGCCGGTGACCAGGCAATTGCTTTTGAGCAAGTGGCTGACCAGGGTTTCGCTCACGGGCAGTTCGTCGGTCTTGGCGCTCAAAAGGTCCGGCGCAGGCTCGTAACGGGTGCACTCGATGTCCATGCGGTCCAGGTTCAGGCCGTCGAGCTCGTGCACAGGTTCGGCGTCAAATTGCTCTTGCAACAGCAGCTTCACCCCCACGCTGGCTTGCACCGCGCCGCCGTGCCAGATGGCGGCGCTGATGTCGCGGCGGATCATGTCGCGCACCTCGTCGGCGCTTTCCAAGCGGGTGTTGTTGAAGCTGTTCAGATACAGCTTGAAGGACTTGCTCTCCACAATGTGTGTGCTTTCGGCGGGCACGGTGATGTGCGCCAGCGCCACCTGCGGCTTGCCTTTGGTGTTGAGCCAGGACAGCTCAAAAGCAGTCCACAGATCGGCCCCAAAAAACACGGGCTGACCGGTGACGCCGATCTCGGCGCGCTTGGTTGCACGCGGAATCGGGAAGAGCAAATCTGCGTCGTACTGGTCCACATAGGCGCTGGATTTGCCCAACTGAGATTGTTCTGGAGAGTTCATGCTTGCACCTTGCGACGGAAAACGAGACGGTCTGGCTCGGACACCTGGGGGTCGTAGGTGTAGCCTTCCAGATCAAAACCCAGCAGTCCTTCAGGGTGGGTGATGCGGTTTTGCACCGCGAAGCGCGCCATCAAACCACGCGCCCGCTTGGCGTTGAAGCTGATGATTTTGTATTTGCCGCCCTTGAAGTCTTCAAACACGCATTCGATCACCCGTGCCTTGAGAGTTTTGCGGTCTACCGACTTGAAATATTCTTGCGAGGCCAAGTTGACGATGACCGGGGTTTTGTCTTTGGCCAGCTGGACGTTCAGGTACTCGGCAATTTGCGGCCCCCAAAACTTGTACAGGTTGCTGCCCTTGTCGGTTTGCAGCGTGGTGCCCATTTCCAGGCGGTAGGGTTGCATCCAGTCCAGCGGGCGCAACACGCCATACAAGCCACTCAAAATGCCCACATGGGTTTGCGCCCAGTCCAGGTCTTGCGCCGACAAGGTCTTGGCGTCCAGCCCTTCGTACACATCGCCATTGAAGGCCAGCACGGCTTGCTTGGCGTTTTGGGCGGTGAACTTGGGCGTCCAGGCTTCGTAGCGGGCCACGTTCAGGGCCGACAGCGCGTCCGACAGGTCCATCAGCTCGGCGATTTGCTGGGGCGACTTTTGACGCAGCACCTCAATCAGGGCCTGCGATTGCGGCACGAACTGGGGCAGCGTGTGCGGCACGCCTGCTGCGGGGGTTTCGTAGTCCAGAGATTTGGCGGGTGACAATAAGAACAACATGCTCGACATCCTTTACTTGGACGATTATCTCGCCATCGTCAACAAGCCCGCCGGCTGGTTGGTGCATCGCACCCCACTGGACAAGGGCGAAACCCGCTTTGTGCTGCAAACCCTGCGCGACCAAATTGGGCAACACGTCTGGCCAGTGCACCGCCTGGACAAAGGCACCAGCGGCGTGCTGCTGTTTGCGCTGGATGCCGACACGGCGCGCACGCTGGGCCAGGCTTTTGAAAGCGGCGAGGGCCTGCAAAAAACCTACCGCGCTGTGGTGCGGGGCTGGCCTGCCGATTCGGGCCTGATCGATCACCCTTTGAAACGCATGCCCGACGACATGCGCACCGAGCGCCAGGAAGTGCAGCCCGCCCAAAGCCGCTTTGCGACCTTGCACCACTTTGAACTGCCGCTGCCTCAGCAGGGCTTTGCCAGCACCCGCTGCGCCGAAGTGGCTTTGGAGCCGCTCACGGGCCGCCGCCACCAGCTGCGCCGCCACATGAAGCACATCGCCCACCCCATCATGGGCGATGCCACGCACGGCAAAGGGCCGCTCAACCGGGCCGTGGCGGATTTGATCGGGCTGCAGCGGCTGTGGTTGCACGCCACACGCTTGCAACTGGCACACCCCGTGAGCGCTCAGCCACTGGCCATCGAAGCGCCATTGCCTGCTGAATGGGGACTTTGGACAACATTTCCAGAATGCCCCACCGCAGTCCGGGCTTGATGTCACGCAGCGGATAAGACCCAGCCTTTGATCTGCCTAAGATCGCACAACTTTCATTTGGCTTGGCCCCCAAATGCCGCCCAGCTGGCTGACCCAGCCCCATCTGTGACACCTTACAAGACCAACACACCATGAGCCTGCTCTTCACGCCTTTCACCTTCAACGCACCCTCCGGCCCCCTCACTTTGTCCAACCGCATCGTGGTCGCGCCCATGTGCCAGTACTCGGCCGACAACGGCCAAGCCACCGACTGGCACCTGACACACTGGACCAACCTGCTCAACAGCGGTGCGGGCCTGTTCACCATCGAGGCCACTGCCGTGTCGGCTGTGGGCCGCATCAGCCCCGGCTGCTTGGGCTTGTGGGACGACGCCACGCACGCGGCGCTGGGTGACAAACTGGAACGCGCGCGTCGCTTGGCACCCGCGATGCCCGTGTGCATTCAAATTGGCCACGCTGGCCGCAAGGCCTCGAGCGCATGTCCTTGGGACGGGGGCATGTTGATCACCCCGGCCGATGGCGGCTGGCAGCCCGTGGCGCCCAGCGCCCTGCCCCACTTGCCGCAAGAAGCGGCACCCACCGAACTGAGCCTGACCGACATCGCGCAAATCAAGGCCGACTTTGTGAACACCGCTCGGCGCAGCCAAGCGCTGGGCATTGAGGCTTTGGAAGTGCACGCGGCGCACGGCTATTTGCTGCACCAGTTTTTGTCGCCCTTGTCCAACCAGCGCACCGACCATTACGGCGGCTCGTTTGAAAACCGCATCCGCTTTCCGGTGGAAGTGTTCAAGGCGGTGCGCGAAGCCTTTGGCGGCACGCTGGGCATGCGCATCTCGGGCACCGACTGGGTGGATGGTGGCTGGACGGTCGAAGAAACCGCCGAGCTGGCCATCCGGATCAAGCAAGCCGGGGCGCAGTTTGTGCACATCTCGTCGGGTGGCGTGTCGCCTTTGCAAAAAATCGCCTTGGGGCCAGAGTACCAAGTGCACTTGGCCAAAGCCGTGAAAGCCGCCTCAGACCTGACCACCATTGCCGTGGGCCTGATCACAGAGCCCGCCCAGGCCGAAGGCGTGCTGCAACGCGGTGATGCCGATCTGGTGGCGCTGGCCCGTTCTTTCATGTACAAACCACGCTGGGGCTGGGAAGCGGCTGTGGCCCTGGACGGCACTGTCGACTCACAACACCAGTACTGGCGCAGCTTGCCCCGAGAAGCCAAAAACATTTTCAACAACGCCAAAATTGGCATGCGCTGATTTCATCAATCACAACAAGAAAGAGACACCCATGAACACACGTCGCCATTTTTCCAAACTGCTCGCCTTGGCCACCCTGTGCGCCCCGTTGGTCTTGATGGCCCAGGCCTTTCCGAGCAAGCCGATCACCCTGGTGGTGCCGGTGCCACCGGGTGGTTTGGTGGACACCTCAGCCCGCTTGATCTCCGAGCCTTTGGGCCGCTTGATCGGCCAATCGGTCGTCATCGACAACAAGGGTGGCGCCAGCGGTAACCTGGCTTACCAACAAGTGGCCCGCAGCCCCAAAGACGGCCACACCTTGTTGGTGTCTTACTCGGGTTACCACATTGCCAACCCCATCCTCATGAGCAAACTGCCATGGGAGTTGAAAGATTTGACACCCGTGGGCTTGATCACCGTGGCCACCAACGTGGTGGCGGTGCACCCCTCGGTGCCTGCCAACAACATGCGGGATTTCATCGCGTTTTTGAAGCAAAACCCGGGCAAGCTGAACTACGCGTCTCAGGGCAACGGATCGGTTTCCCACATCGGCACCGAAATCTTCAAGCAGCAAACCGCCGTGGATTTGGTGCATGTGCCTTACAAGGGTTCGGGCCAAGCCATTGCCGACGTGTTGGGGGGCCAAGTGCAGGTGTTCATGACCACACCACCTTCGGTGATGCAACACATCCAGGCGGGCAAACTCAAGGCGCTGGCGGTCACGGGCAAAAAACGCCACCCCGGCATGCCCCAAGTGCCCACCATGGCCGAAGCGGGTTACCCCAACATTGACCTGGAAGCTTGGGTGGCCCTTTACGCCCCAGCGGGCACACCCACCGCCACCCTCAACCAACTGGCCGATGCCGTCAAGCGCAGCCTGGACTTGCCCGAGAGCAAACAACGGGCTGACCAAGCGGGCATTGAGGTGCGCTTTTTGGCCCCAGCCGACATGACCAAATTGCTGGACCGCGAAATCGCCGACTGGACGCAGGCCATCAAGACGGCCAACATCAAGCTGGACTGAAAAAAGCCCCGCACGGGCGGGGCTGAAAAACGGGGCTGAAGAGCCAAGCCTCAGCGGTTTTGCCGCTGGGGCTTTTTAGTTTTTTTAAGCAGCGATCAGCTGCTGGGCCAGCGCATGCAAACGCGTGCCTGGCCGCGTCAGGTCGGTGACGATGCTGAAGTGGTTGAGGCCAGCCAGGTCTTCGCACACGGGAACGGTTTTGGGGCCCCAGGCTTGGTGGATCAAGCGGTTGTGACGCAAAAACTCGGGGCTCTCGTTGCCCCCAGCCACGGTGTACAGCACGCCTTGACGTGGGCGCTGCCACTTGGCCGGGCTGCACAGGCGCACCTGCGCGGGCGTGAGGCGCAAATCGCCCTGCACAAACGCTGTTTTGCGAATGGACTCCAAGTCAAACAGGCCCGAGATGGACAGCGCCTTGCGCACCAGGCCAGAAGGCAAATCGCGGCCCATTTTTTTCCAGTCGCAGCCCAGCAGCATGGCCGCCAAATGCCCGCCCGCCGAGTGGCCGACGGCGCTGATGTGGTTGCGGTCACCACCGTGCTCGGCAATGTGTCGCCAGACCCAGGCGGTGGCTTTGGCCATTTGAA
Source organism: Limnohabitans sp. (assembly GCF_044373035.1). Taxonomy (GTDB): domain Bacteria; phylum Pseudomonadota; class Gammaproteobacteria; order Burkholderiales; family Burkholderiaceae_C; genus Limnohabitans_A. The sequence continues at coordinate 6,871 of NZ_JBILQU010000008.1, forward strand.
GCGCAATGTCGGGGATGGTGACAGGCTGCTCGGGCGTGCCGGGGCACAGCGCGTAATTGACCACCACCACGCAGGTCCCCATGTCGTGCAAGGCCGGGGCCACAAAGGAATGGTCTGATTTGTCCAGACTGCGCCAGTAGCCGCCGTGGATGAAGATCACCACGGGGGCGTTCGGCTGAGTAGCCGGGAAAATGTCCAGGGTTTCACCCGGACCATCGCCATAGGGCAAATCCAGATGGCCTTTCAGGCGCTCACGTGCTTGCGCCGAGGCGTTTTGCCAATGGGCAAAGTGGTCCGCAAAGTCAGGCACCAAGGCCCGGTTGTTGTACATGCGGTCATGCCAGGCGGCGTCTTTGGTGGGCATTTTTGTCTCCAGTAAGGATTGTTCTTGGACCACCATCTTGACACACGAGGCGTCAGATTTTCATCTCCAGGCGCAACTGCACGTTGCGCCAGTTCGGCGAGGTGTTGCGTGACGTTTCGCTCACACCGTTGCCGCTGTAGGTAGACGCGGTGATGTAGTCACGAGGGGTGAGGTTGCTCACCGTCAGGCGCAAAGCGGTGGCGGGGGAAAAGCGCCATTGACCATACACGTCGAGCACGCGTTTGGTGCCCTGGTAAGCCCACTGCTGCTCGCTGCGGCGGGTGTCGTAGTCGGGGTTCCAATTCAGGTTGCCCCCCACCGTGAGCGGGATGCTGCGCACGCGGTAGTCGGCCCCCAGGTTGGCCGTCATGCCGGGCTGCTGGTCCAGCCGGTTGTCGGGGCCAGGCACCTGCTTGACCCGTGAGCTGAAGAGACTCAAGTTGCTGCGGATGTCCACCGGCAAGGCGCCTTTGCGCACTTGGTCCAGGCGAAACTTGGCTTCGAGCTCGATGCCCTGCGTGGTGGCGTCACCCAGGTTGAGCGGCGATGACACCCAGCGGTCTTGGCCAGGCGCCCAAGAGGGGCTGCTTTGCTGGGCCACGGTGTAGCGGATCAGGTCGCTGATCTGGCGGTGGAACACGTTGGCGCTGAGCACGCCACCGCCGGGCAGGTAGCGCTCAAAGGCCACATCGATGCCGGTGGCCATTTCGGGCCGCAGATCAGGGTTGCCCACACGGTCGGGGCGGGTGGGGCTGTTGGCCTCGCGCGAGGGCACGGGCCGGGCCACCAGGTTGTAGAGCGTGGGGGTTTTGTAGCTGCGTGTCAGGCTCATGCGCACCTGGTCGCGCTTGGCGGGGTCGGGCTTCCACAGCGCATGCAGCAAGGGTGTCCAGACCGAGCTGTTGTTGGACTTGAGCCCTTTTTCGCTCGTGCCTTCTGTCAGGATCGATTCGTAGCGCAAGCCGGTGTAGGCCGACCAGTTGGCGTTGATCTTGAACTCGTCTTGTGCGTAAGCGGCCCATCGGAAGGTGCGGGCCCGGATGTCGCCACCGTCCTCGTCCACGGCGGCGTTGGCCTCTTCCACGCGGCGCACGCCTTCGAGCTCCAGGCCGCTGACAATCTGGTGCCCGTTGGCCATGGCGCGGGTCCATTTGCCGTTCAGGCTGCCCGTGCGGTCGACAAAGTTTTGCGTTTCAAAACCATTGAACAGCAGCACATCGGCCGCGCCCGTCTGGTCCAGGCGAAAGTCGTACTTGGACTGGCCCAGGCCAAAGCGCACTTCCAACCGGTCATCGGCCGACAGGCGCTGCGCCCATTGGCCGTTCAGCCGGGCCATGGCAAAAATGCTTTTGTTCAGTGTCTGGGCGCTGTCAGACCGCAAGCCGCCCTCTGTTTCACGGATCTGCACTTGGCCGGGGCTGGTGTAATCCGAATACACCACAAAAGGCGTGAGCGTGAGGGTACGGCCTTGTTCGCCTCTCCACTGCAAACGGGCATTGGCGTGCAGGCCTTTGCGGTGCCCAACCGATTCGTTCAGGCGGATGCGGTCAACGCCCGGGTCGGACGTGATGACCGATGTGCTTTCGTCCGGCCGGTACTGGTCCATCAGGGACAGGGTCACCGTGCCGCTCAGGGGCTGCTTCTTGAGGTTGTGGACCCAGCTGAGCATGGTCGAGCCCTCGCCGTGCTCCTGGCTGCGGGTGATTTTGAGGTCATCGGGATTGGCTTTTTGACCCTCGCGCAAGACGATGTTGATGGTGCCCGCGATGGCCCGCGCCCCGGTTTCGGCCGTGGGGGCGCGCATGATTTCAATCTTTTCGACCTGCTCGGGGGTGAGTGAGTCGATGGAAAAGCCCGGCGGCACGCGTTCGCCGTCCAGCAAAATTTGGGTGTAACCGCCGCCCAAGCCGCGCATGCGGATAGCGCCGCCCCGGCCCGGAGCACCTTGTACCGTCACGCCCGGCAAACGCTTGAGGACTTCGCCCAAAGTCGAATCGCCTTGCTTTTCGATCTCTTCGCGGCCAATGACTATTTTTGAGGCCGAAGACTCGCGGCGCACCTCGGTGTCGTTGTTGCGGTTGCTGCGGATTTCGACCTGCCCCAAATCGGTCGCAGCCGCCGCAGGCGCGGTGGCCGAAGGGGCGCTGGGCGTCGCGCTGGCAGGGCTTTGAGCCCAAGCCCAAGCGGGCAGCAAATACAAAGCCACCCCAGCCAACAGCAAGCTTTGGGTCAGGGGATGGAGGGTGGGGGTGAAATGGGATGAACGCATGCAACTATTTTGACAGCGCCCGGCCGCTGGCGTGTGAAGCTGGCGTAAAAGCCGGGGTCAGCCTGAGGATCAGTCAGGCAGGTCCGGCTCCAGCAAACATCACTCGTCGGATTTGAACAAAGCCGCCACCTTGCGCTTGGGCTTGATGTTGGCCGAAATCGACGAGCGCGGCGCTTTGGGCACCGCATCCCAGCTGGGCGAAACGTCGGCAGGCGGTGCCTCGTAGGGCTTGCTGAAGAACGGGTCGCGGTTGATAGGTGCGGGGCGAAAGCCCCCTCGGCGCTCGCGCGGCGCTTCCAGGGCGTCACGCGGGTCAGCGTCGTCCCGGCGGCGGCTTTCAGAAGCGCGGGCGCGGGGTCGATCATCGGAGCGTGCGCCCCACTTCTCGGGCGCGGGGCCTGCGGGGGCGGTGTCCAGCTGCAGGGTTTCAACTTCCAGCTTTTTCTTGATCAGCTTTTCGATGTCGCCCACCAAACGGGTGTCCGAGGGGCTGACCAAGGTCACGGCCAGACCCGACGCACCGGCACGTCCAGTGCGGCCAATGCGGTGCACATAGTCTTCGGCGTTGTAGGGCACATCGAAGTTGAACACCGCGGGCACGTCCTTGATGTCCAGACCGCGCGCGGCCACATCGGTGCAGACCAGCAAATCGACCTCGCCTTGCTTGAAGGCTTCAAGGGCCTTCAGGCGCTCGTCTTGGCTTTTGTCACCGTGCAGCGCAGCGGTTTTGAGGCCTTCACGCTCCAGCGAACGGGCCAAACGGCCGCAGCCGAGCTTGCTGTTCACAAAGATGAAGGCCTGCTTGATGCCCCGGTCGTCCAGCACTTTGCGGATCACACGGCGCTTGTCGTCGTCTTGGGCGACGTAAAACCGCTGCTCGACAGTGGACGCGGTTTCGTTGGGCCGGGCCACCTCGATGGTGATGGGGTTTTGCAGGTAGCTGCTTGCCAGGCGCTTGATTTCAGGTGAAAAAGTGGCCGAGAACAGCAAGGTGGTGCGCTGCTTTGGCAGGTAACTCAGAATGCGTTGCAGATCGGGCAAAAAGCCGATGTCCAGCATGCGGTCGGCTTCGTCGAGCACCACGTATTCGACTTGGTTGAGCACCGCGTTTTTGGCTTCAATGTGGTCGAGCAAACGTCCTGGCGTAGCGACCAGCACCTCAACGCCTTTTTTCAGCTCCAGCGTTTGGGGCTTCATGTCCATGCCACCGAACACCACCGTGCTGCGCAGCTGGGTGTACTTGGCGTACATCTTGATCTGCTGGGCGACCTGATCGGCCAGTTCGCGCGTGGGCAACAACACCAAAGCGCGCACAGGGTGACGGGCCGGTGAGGTCGAGGGGTTTTCGTGCTTGAGCAGGCGTTGCAGCAAAGGCAGCGAAAACGCCGCCGTTTTGCCGGTGCCCGTTTGGGCTGCGCCCATCACGTCCTGGCCCGTCAACACCACCGGAATGGCTTGGGCCTGGATAGGGGTCATGGATTCGTAGCCCATTTCGGCTACGGCTCGTGCCAGCGTGGGCGCCAGCGATAAATTGGAAAAAGAGTCGGTCATTAACCCGCTATTGTCGCATTTTGAACTGCCATTGCCAAAAATGCCAACCGGGACCGGGCTCCAGAGCCCAAACCGGGGAGCAAACTGACCACCGGGGAGGGTCCATCAGGCCAGGCGACGGCTCAGCGATGGGAAAGCCGTCTTTTTGTGGGGCGCTTTGGCCGGAGCTGCACGCAAGGCAACATTGGCGACGCTCAGCATGTCGGAGACCAAGGCATTTGCGCGGTCGTGCGCGCCATGACGATTGGACTCAAAGGCCAAACGGGTGGATTGGGCCATCTGGGCCACAAAGTTTTGCGGGTAATCCCGAACCTGAAACCCCCGCAGGTTCATCACCTTCATGAAGGCATTGGCTGCCTCTTCTACGGCTTGTTGGTATTCCTGGCTGGCTTCTGGAGACATAGGGACCTCGGTCATGGATGGGTTGATTGAGCCCATACATAACGCGGCCAAAGGCCATTAGGCATACACAACCGTATCAAATTGTGCATTGACTGCCCGAAAGATGCCTCAAAACACCCTTTGCCGCCTGCTGACCACTGGCCAGGCAGGCCGTCAGCAGGTAGCCGCCGGTGGGCGCTTCCCAGTCGAGCATCTCACCCGCACAAAACACGCCCGGGCGGGCCGAGAGCATCAAATCAGGCCCCATGGCCTGCAAAGCCACCCCTCCGGCGGTACTGATCGCCTCGGCCACGGGCCGGGCACGCTTCAAGGGCACAGGCAAAGCTTTGATGCTCGCGGCCAAGGCTTCGGACTGGGCCAAAGTCCCGGGGGGACACAGCTCGAACAGCAAGCCCATCTTCGCGCCGTCCAGGCCCAGTCGGCTTTTGAGATGGCTGCTGAGGCTGCGGCTGCCGCGCGGCCAAGCAACGTCCTTGAGAACCTGCTCAGGTGTTTTGTCGGGCAACAAGTCCAGCAGCAAACAGGCCTGCCCGCGCTCGGCCAGGTCGTCGCGCAGCAAGGCCGATGCGGCGTACACCAGGCTGCCTTCCAGCCCGGTGTCGGTGATCACAAACTCACCCTTGCGCTCAAAACGAGGGGGCTGCGCCGCCGCGTCTGGCGCTGGAACGGTGAGCACCACCGATTTGAGCGGATGCCCGGCAAACTTGTCCTTGAAGTGCGCTGTCCAGCCCTGGCCCTCTCGCCCCAGCACATCAAAGCCGCAATTGGCGGGCTTCAAAGGGGCGACCTCGACGCCCTGGTCCTGCAAATGGGCCAGCCAAGCGCCATCCGAGCCCAGTTGGGGCCAGCTGGCCCCGCCCAGCGCCAGCACCGTGGTCCCCGCATTGACCAGCAGCGGCGAGGCATCGCCCCGACGGCCAAACACCAGGCGGTCGCTTTGCCAGCCCAGCCAACGGTGTCGCATGTGAAACTGCACCGGGACACCGCTGACAGGGTGACGCAACCGCTGCAGCCAAGCACGCAGCAAAGGCGCCGCTTTCATTTCGGCCGGAAAAACACGGTCTGAAGTGCCTACAAAAGTACCCACGCCCAAGCTCTGCGCCCAGTCGCGCACACCCTGGGCGTCCAGTTGGGAGAGCCACTGGCTGACCTCGGTTTGGCGAGCGCCAAAACGGGTGTTGAACAAAGCCGAGGGTTCGGCATGGGTGAGGTTCAAGCCGCCCTTGCCTGCCAGCAAAAACTTGCGCCCCACCGACGGCATGGCGTCAAACAGGTGCACCTGCAGACCTGCTTGCGACAGCAGTTCGGCCGCCATCAAGCCAGCGGGGCCCCCTCCCACAATGGCCACATCTATCGATAGCTCAAGTGCGCCGGGAAAATCTGAAGTCGGTTCTGGAAGGCTCATGTAGTTGTGGTCTGGCAAGGGAACTGAGGCATGCGGGTGAGCATAGTTTCTGTCAAAATAGACTTCACTTTAGCCGCATATCAATGTTTTAAGGAATAGGCCATGGCCAGCGATTTGATCAAACACACCACAGACGCCACTTTCGAAGCCGACGTGCTCCAGTCGAGCCAGCCCGTGGTGGTCGACTTTTGGGCCGAATGGTGCGGCCCCTGCAAAATGATTGCCCCCATCCTCGACGAAGTGGCCAGCGCCTACGAAGGCAAGCTGCAAATTGCCAAGATGAATGTCGACGACAACCGCGACATCCCCGCCAAGTTCGGCATTCGCGGCATCCCCACGCTCATGATCTTCAAGGACGGCCAACTCGCCGCCACCAAAGTGGGGGCCATGAGCAAGTCTCAATTGACCGCCTTCATCGACCAGCAACTGGCTTGATGCGTGCATGCCGTCCGGCAGTGCCGGACGTGCCACCCGCAACCGGGCCTTGATGGTCCGGTTTTTTGTTTTCGAGGCCGAACGAAAACCTGTCATAATTTCCAGCAGGCAACTCGAACACGGGACAGCGCCAAGACTGCCGGAAGCACAAGCCCCCAACCCCGGGCGGCATCCGGTTCAGAACATTCCACCCGGTTATCTCCTAAAACGGTTCACAACGAACCGATTCGCCACAGGCCCCATCCCATGCATTTGAACGAACTCAAGGCACTTCATGTGTCCGAACTCCTGAAGCAAGCCGACACGCTCGAAATCGAGAACACGGGCCGCATGCGCAAACAGGAGCTGATGTTTGCCATCATCAAAAAACGCGCCAAAGGGGGCGAACAGGTCTTTGCTGACGGCGTGCTCGAGATATTGCCCGACGGTTTTGGCTTTCTGCGCAGCCCCGACTCGAGCTACACGGCCAGCACCGACGACATCTACATCAGCCCCAGCCAGGTGCGCCGCTTTAACCTGCACACGGGCGACATGATCGAAGGCGAAGTGCGCATCCCCAAAGACGGCGAGCGCTACTTTGCCCTGACCAAGCTGGACAAGGTCAACGACGACCTGCCCGAGAACAACAAACACAAGGTGATGTTCGAGAACCTGACGCCTTTGTTCCCCAAAGAACAAATGCGCCTGGAGCGTGACATCAAGGGCGAAGAAAACATCACCAGCCGTGTGATCGACATCATTGCCCCACTCGGCCGCGGCCAGCGCGCCTTGATCGTCGCGCAGCCCAAGTCGGGCAAGACGGTGATGATGCAGCAGATCGCGCATGCCATCACCGCCAACTACCCCGATGTGCACCTGATGGTCTTGCTGGTCGATGAGCGCCCTGAAGAAGTGACCGAAATGCAACGCAATGTGCGTGGCGAAGTGATCTCCTCCACCTTCGACGAACCCGCTTCGCGCCACGTTCACGTGGCCGAGATGGTGATCGAGCGCGCCAAGCGTTTGGTGGAGCTGAAAAAAGACGTGGTGATCTTGCTGGACTCGATCACCCGCCTGGCCCGCGCTTACAACAACGTGGTGCCTTCGTCGGGCAAAGTGTTGTCGGGTGGCGTGGACGCCAACGCCCTGCAGCGCCCCAAGCGCTTTTTTGGCGCGGCCCGCAATGTGGAAGAAGGCGGCAGCCTCACCATCATCGCCACGGCCTTGGTCGACACCGGCAGCCGCATGGACGAGGTGATCTTTGAAGAATTCAAAGGCACCGGCAACTGCGAAATCCATTTGGAACGCCGTTTGTACGAAAAGCGGGTGTTCCCAGCCATCAACCTGAACCGCAGCGGCACGCGCCGCGAAGAGTTGCTGCTCCAGCCCGAAGTGCTGCAAAAAACCCGCATCCTGCGTCAGTTCATGTACAACATGGACGAAATCGAGGCGATGGAGATGGTTTTGAAGAGCATGAAAGCCACCAAGAACAACTCCGAGTTCTTTGACATGATGCGACGCGGCGGTTGATACCCTATAATCCACGGTTTTGCGGAAAGTGCTCCCGGATAGGCTGAGGAGTGGCTGCCGTAGCAAAAATAAAAGGATTTCCCCATGAAAGACGGCATTCACCCCAACTACCGTGAAGTTTGCTTCCAAGACATGTCCAATGGTTTCAAGTTCGTGACCCGTTCATGCGCCAACACCAAAGAGATGATCAAAATGGAAGACGGCCGCGAGCTGCCTTTGTACAAGCTGGACACGACCAGCGAGTCGCACCCGTTCTACACCGGCACGCAAAAGTCGGTCGACAACATGGGCGGCCGCGTCGAGAAGTTCCGCAACCGTTTCGGCAAAACCACCACCATCGCCAAGTAATTCGCGAATCGGTGAACCCCCAAGGGCAGCCCGGGCAACCGGCCTGCCCTTTTTGCATGGGCCCGCACCCGCCCGCATGGTTTTTCTAAAATACAAAATCCAGCATCCCAGCCTTTGACCCACACCTGATTTCCCTTGCCACCGTGAACCTGCCCACCCCCGCCATCGTTGCCCAAAGTGCTGTGCGCAGACTGCCGCGCCCAGCCTTGCTCTTGCTGTGTGTGGTCTATGTTTTGGCTGGTTTTTGGGACCGTGCGCCCTGGAAATCGCAAGACCTGGAAGCCTTGGGCTACATGCTGCAACTGGCCCAGCCTGCGTTGGGAGAAACGGCCAATTGGTTCAGGCCCAGCTTGTTGGGTCAGCACGACCCGCAACTGGCTTTGCTGCCCTTTTGGCTAGGGGCCGGCTTCCTTCAATGGGCACCTGCGGGATGGGAAGTCACGTTTTCCCGACTGCCCTTTATCGGGATGCTGGGCCTGACATTGGCCGCCACCTGGTACGCCGTGTACGCCCTGGCACGGCACCCCGCAGCTCAGCCAGTGGCTTTTGCCTTTGGTGGCGAGGCCAAACCAGGCGACTATGCCCGCGCTTTGGCGGACGGCGGACTGCTGGCTTTGCTGGCCTGTCTGGGCTTGGCTCGGCTGGCGCATGAAGCCACCCCAGCGCTCAGCCAACTGTGTTTTGCATCGCTGATTTTTGTGGGCCTGTCCACCTTGCCGCGCTGGCGCTTGCTCAGTGGACTGGCCGTGGTTGTGGGCATGATGGGCCTGACGCTGTCAGGGGCGCCCAGTGTGGCCCTGTGGCTGGGCGTGGGTGGCTCGCTGATTCGTGCCGTGGCGACCATCGACCCCGTACAGGGTCGCCTGCGCATGCTCGACTTGGGGCTGCTGGCTTTGCTGTGCCTGCTGTGCATCACCACCGCAGGGGTCCTCGATTTGTGGCGCTGGCGCGTGGTGCCTCACACCTTGCTGGATGTGCACATCCTGGCCAAGCTCATGCTGTGGTTCACCTGGCCAGCCTGGCCTTTGGCGCTGTGGTCCTTGTGGCGCTGGCGGGGCCAGCTGTCGCAAGTTTGGCGCTATCCGCACTTGGCTTTGCCGTTGTGGTTCGTCACCGTCACGGTGGGGGCCACCTGGTTCACCGGCTTTTCTGACCGGGCCCTGCTCTTGGCTTTGCCCGGTGTTGCCGCACTGGCCGCTTTTGCGCTGCCCACTTTGCGGCGCAGCCTCGGGGCCTTGATCGACTGGTTCACCCTGCTGTTTTTCAGCATTTGCGCACTCACCATCTGGGTGGTCTGGATCGCCATGCAAACAGGCTTTCCGGCCCAACCTGCGGCCAACGTGGCCAAACTGGCCCCCGGCTTTTTACCGGCGTTTTCGGCCCCGGCATTTGCATTGGCCTTGTTGGCTACCCTGGCCTGGGCTGGCCTGGTCAAGTGGCGCATTGGCCACCACCGCGCTGCCATCTGGAAAAGCATGGTCTTGCCGGCCTCGGGTGCTGTGCTGTGCTGGCTGCTGCTCATGAGCCTGTGGCTGCCCTTGCTCAACTTTGCCCGCAGCTACGGCCCCACGGTGCAAAAAGTGCAAGTCGTCACCGGCACCGCCCGTTGCTTGCAATACGCGGGCATCAGTCAGGCCCAAGGCGCGGCCCTGTTGTTTCACGCCCAGGTGCGTCTGCAAGCGGCCACCCAGCCCAGCGCGGAGTGTCCCTGGCTGGTCATGGACGAAAAGAACCTGCCCTTGCTGGACGAACGCCTCCAAGCCCTGGGCTGGACCCTCGAGGCCACAGCCGCCCGATTGGGTGAGCGCAGCGACCGCCTGCTGATCTTGCGCCCCTCACAGCCACACCAACACGACACGCCCACCCAGCCAGACGCGGCCCGCAACTGAGCCATGTCTGAGCTGCGCACCATCTCCCGCCATGCGGGTACTGTGCTGGTCGGGCAGCTGGCCGTCATGGCCTTTGGCGTGGCCGACACGGTGATTGCCGGGCGCTACAGCCCGCATGCGCTGGCCGTGCTGTCCGTGGCCTCGTCCATTTACATCAGCATTTATGTGGCGCTCAATGGCATGATGCAAGCGCTGCTACCGGTCTGGGCCGAGCTGCATGGCGGCAACCGACGCGCTGAGATCGGGCGCTCGGTGCGCCAAGCGCTGTACATCTCGGCGTTCGCGGCAGCGCTGGGCTTCATCGGTTTGTGGTTTCCCGACCCTTGGTTGTCATGGACCCAAGTGCCCACCGAGTTGTGGCCTGATGTGCGGGCCTATTTGCGCGTGCTGGCGGTGGCGTTGGTGCCTTCCTTGCTGTTTCGCATGTACAGCACGCTCAACCAAAGCTTGGGCTACCCGCGCCTGGTGACCTGGCTGCAAGCGGGCGCTTTGCTGGTCAAGATTCCTTTGTCGGTGCTGCTGACCTTTGGCGCTGGCGATGCGCCGGGCCTGGGCGTGGTGGGCTGCGCCTGGGCCACGCTCGCGGTGAACAGCCTGATGATGCTCACCGGGCTGTGGCTCTTGCGGACGCAAGACATTTACCGCCCCGACCAGTTGTGGCGTCTGCCTGAAAAACCCCAGTGGCCTGTGCTGCGACACTTTTTGCGCCTGGGCGTGCCTGCCGGGCTCTCCGTCATGGTGGAGGTGACGTCATTCACCCTGATGGCGCTGTTCATTGCGCGCTTGGGCTCGGTGGCTTCGGCCAGTCACCAGATTGCGGCCAGCCTGGCCTCGGTGCTGTACATGGTGCCGATGGCTCTGGGCATTGCCAGCAGCGCCCGCACCGCTTACTGGTTGGGCGCAGGTAACCCCCAGCGCGCCCGGCAAGCAGCGGGCCTGGGCATTGGCCTGACCATCGGCGCGGCCGTGCTGTGCGCTGCAGCCTTGCTGCTGGGCCGCGAAACGATTGCCCACGCATTCACCAACGACCCTCTGGTGGCACAAACCGCCATGGTGTGGCTGGTCTGGGTGGCTATTTTCCACATGACCGATGCGGTGCAGGTGGTCTGCGCATTCTTGCTGCGTTGCTACCGCGTCACCATCGCGCCGCTGCTGATCTACACCGCTTTTTTATGGGGCTTGGGCCTGTATGGCGGCTACCTGTGGGCCTACGACGACTCCGCGCTGAATGGCTGGCTGCAATGGACCGGCCGCCCGGCTGTGGACACTTTCTGGATCAGCAGCAGCTTGGCTCTGGCGACCGTATCTGCGCTGTTTGCGGCGCTGGTGTGGCGTGTGTCACGGCCTGGCACAGGCTCAACCGCTCAGGACTGAAGCACTGACCAAGGGCTTAGACCTGGCCTGAATTCATCAAAAATTCACACAAAACAACGACAGTTGCTTTTTTGATGATGCCCCACACCATGACGCCCACACACGCCATCGATGAAACCCAAATGCGCCAGCTGCGCGAAGACCTGCTGGACAGCATGGACGAGGAGCTTGAGCTGGAGCTCGACGACCGTTGTGGCGCTGAATCAGCCACCAACGATGCCCAAGCAGGTGACCGCATCCGTTATTTTCGTGAACTCCTGCGCCTGCAGTCCGAGCTGGTGATGCTGCAAGACTGGGTGGTCAAAACCGGCCACCGCATGGTCATCTTGTTTGAGGGGCGCGACGCTGCAGGCAAAGGCGGCGTGATCAATCGCATCACCCAGCGCCTGAACCCCCGCGTGTGTCGCGTGGCCGCACTGCCCGCGCCCAACGACCGCGAAAAAACCCAGTGGTACTTTCAGCGCTACATCTCGCACCTGCCCGCTGCGGGCGAAATCGTGTTGTTTGACCGCAGCTGGTACAACCGCGCTGGCGTCGAAAAAGTCATGGGGTTTTGCAACGATGACGAATACGAAGAGTTCTTCCGCTCGGTGCCAGAGTTCGAAAAAATGCTGGTGCGCAGTGGCATTCAGCTCGTGAAATACTGGTTCTCCATCACCGATGACGAGCAACACGCCCGTTTTTTAGGCCGCATCCACGACCCGCTCAAGCAGTGGAAGCTCAGCCCCATGGACCTGGAAAGCCGCCGCCGCTGGGAAGACTACACCCGTGCCAAGGAAACCATGATCGAGCGCACACACATTCCTGAAGCACCCTGGTGGGTGGTGCAAGCGGTCGACAAGAAAAAAGCCCGACTCAATTGCATTGACCACTTGTTGGCACAGGTGCCCTACCACGAGGTCGAGCACCCGCAAGTTGAACTGCCCGGACGGGTACGCAACCCCGACTACATCCGTCACCCGGTGCCTGCGGACATGATCGTGCCCGAGAAGTATTGACGTTGCCCGCCAAGGCAAGGTCTGGGTCCTACGTGCCCGGGCTTGATCAACCAGGCCGTTTCAGCAAGGCCTGTCCCATCTGAATTCGCGCGCCCGACGCAATGCCATCGGCCAAGGCAAAGCCTTTGGGCACAAACACCAAAATGGTGGAGCCGTGCTCGAACCAACCCATTTCCTGGCCCTTGACATAGGCCGCATCACAGGGCATTTCATTCGGGCCTTTGTAGCGCAGGTTGAGCAACACATCAACCGCATGAAAGCGCATGCTGGCCACCAACACCGCCGCCACGGGCACGATCAAAAACGGCACGCCCTCTTGCGTTTGCATCTGCAAGACCGCCCGTTCGTTTTTGCAAAAAAGCTCTTGTACACGCGCAAGAGCCACCGGGTTCACATTCCAGGCGTCACCCGAGATGTAAGTCACATGCTGGAGGCGAACATCGTGCGGCGCATGGAAACGGTGGTACATGCTGCTGGTCAGGCGCAACGTGATGTAAGTGCCTCCTTCCAGCGCAGTTGTCCAATGCGGGCAGTGCGCGGATGTACTCAGCAAAGTTTCCAACCGATAAGGGAAACCTTTGGCCTGAAAAACCTGGCCCTGCGTGATCGTGCCGCACGCGCCCACGATGGCATCACAAGGCGAGGTCATGAGCGCAGGGTCCGGGTTGACCACCCGAGCCCCGGGCTTGAGCTCACGCGTGAAGCACGCATGCAAGCTGTCAAATTGGGTGTGCTTGGCGTCGCTCAAGTCCAGGTCACTGAACAAGCGCCAAACCGCCATGGACGTCTTGACCACCCAAGGGTGTCGGATCTGGCTCCACCAGCCCATGAATCGGGTCAGGGTGATGCGCGGGATGCGGTTGGTGAGCAAGAAGTTCAGGTCTTCTTGCAGCATCCACTTTTGAAAAAATCGTCGAATCTTCATCATGTTGTCACTCAATTTGAATAAAAAGAAATTTCATTGACACAAGGAAACTGCTGTGAACCCCACTTGGATCAGTTTGGGCGTGTTGGCCGCATTGGCCCCAAGCCTGCATCGGCGCATACAACTTTCGCGAGCCAAGCACCGCTCGCTGGCCGGGCACTCACGCATGGCCAAACGGCTGGCGCGCTGGTTGCCCGGTTACGGCTTCGAGGAGGCTGAATTTTTCGGCTGCGACGGCGCCCCCACAGACATTCAAGCGCAACGCCGCGCGGCCTTTTTTGCCTTGGGCCAAACGCTGCAAACGCGCCATCGCCTGAGCATTGAGGCCACAGCGGCGGCGCGCGAGAACATCTCTGACATGCAATTCATCGCGGCCTACCGCGTACCCTTCCAGTTCAGCCCGGTGGTGCGCGAGCACCTGAAGGTCGGCTCGTTCTTGCAATCGGCCCATGGCGTGCACGTCACCGATCTGGACGGTCAGGTTTTTTACGACCTGACAGGCTCTTATGGCGTGAACGTATTTGGCGCTGACTTTTACAAACGCACCATGGCCCAAGGCATGGCCCGCACCCAAGCGTTGGGCCCAGTGCTGGGCTCTTACCACCCGGTGGTGGCCGACAACGCCGAGCGCCTCAAAGCCATTTCCGGCTTGGACGAGGTCTCGTTTCACATGTCGGGCACCGAAGCCGTGATGCAGGCCGTGCGCCTGGCCCGCTACCACACACGCCGCAAAAACATCGTGCGTTTTTGCGGGGCTTACCACGGCTGGTGGGAGGACGTGCAGCCCGGCCCGGGCAACCCGATGCCACCGCGCGAAACCTACACCCTGAGTGACATGAACGAGCGCAGCTTGCAAGTCTTGCGCTCCCGCAAGGACATTGCTTGCGTGCTGATCAACCCCCTGCAGGCGCTGCACACCAACGCGAACGCGCCCGGCGACTCGACCCTGGTGGACAGCAGCCGGCGCGCCGCTTATGACCGCGAGGCTTACACCGCTTGGCTCAAGGCCTTGCGACAGGTCTGCACAGAACGCGGCATTGCATTGATATTTGACGAGGTCTTTTTGGGCTTCCGATTGGCCGCAGGGGGCGCGCAAGCCTATTTTGGCGTGCAGGCTGACATGGTCACTTACGGCAAAACCCTGGGCGGTGGATTTCCCGTCGGTGTGGTGTGCGGCAAGCGCGAATGGATGCGCCGATTCAATGAAAAACGCCCCGCCGATATTTGCTTTGCGCGTGGCACCTTCAACGCAAACCCTGCGGTCATGGGTGCGATGTCGGTCTTTCTGGAACAACTGGAAACCCCTGAGGTCAAGGCCATTTACGAAGGCCTGGATGAGCGCTGGAATGCCCGCGCCACCCAATTCAACAGCACCATGCAAACGCATGAGCTGCCCTTGCAAGCAGCCAACATGTCGAGCGTCTGGACACTCTTTTACACCCAGCCCAGCCGGTACAACTGGATGCTGCAGTACTACCTCAGGCTGCATGGATTGGCGCTCAGTTGGGTGGGAACAGGTCGTTTGATCTTCAGCCTCAACTACAGCGACGCTGACTTTGAAGTGGTGCTTCAAAAGTTTGTACTGGCTTGTCAAGACATGCAGCGCGATGGCTGGTGGTGGCATGCCCCTGAGATCACCAACAAATCCATCCGCCGCAGCATCCTGAAAGAAACACTGTTTCGCTGAAGACAAACCCCGGTTCACTGTGGCACAGTGAACCGGGGTTCTGAACTTTCAGCGGCCGGCGTGGAAAGTGTTGTCAGCGAAGCGTTCACCGCGCAACAACTGCCAAGGCGCCCTGTGGTACAGGTAAATGTCGTGGAAGGGATCGGTGATGATCTTGGTCAACCAGACCAGTCCAGTTTGCACGTCGTGCAGAAAGAACAAATGCACCGTGCGAAACAGCAAAGCCGCAACGCCCAAGTACAGCCAGGCATAACCCACAGCGCGTAAAAACTCAAACCAGGTCTCTTGCACAGGCAGCAAGCCCATGAAGCCAGGGTTCATGTAAATGGCCAAAGGCAACAGGGCCCAGACGCTCAAGAGCACCACCTTGCGGCGCAAGTTGTAGCCCACCTTGATCTCTTCCTTGAAGTCGTTGGTGGCTTCGTTGACGTGGTCATAACCCAAGGGTTCGAAGAAGAAGTGACCGGCTTGCCTGGAGGTCATGGAGACCATCCAGGCCAACAATGCAGCCATGGCCGGATCGATCCACAACATGCCGTAAGCCACCACAAAAGCCATCGCACTGAGCAAGTGCAAGGACTGGTTGATGCGGCAATGGTGGTAGTAACGGTGATCGTCCCAACGCTGAACTTCCAAAGCTTTCAAGAAATCTTTCACAAGAACCCCTCTAGTTGAATGTATGAAGATCATCATCAATTCGTGTGAAAAATCAGTGACATGGCTTTTGTCATCAAACTGTTAAAACCTGCATTCACCATTGGGGCATGCAAGAACAAGACAATGCGTCCTACTGGGTCGAAAACTTTGTGCCCGCCAATGCCCCGCTGCGCATTGCGGTGGTGACCGAAACATGGCCCCCCGAGGTCAACGGCGTTGCACTGACCCTGTCGCGTTTGATCCAGGAGTTGCGCCAGCGCCAACACACCATCCAGCTCATCCGCCCCCGGCAAGACCGCCATGAAACCGAAAGCCATCGGGAGGGTTGGAGTGAACTGCTGCTCAAGGGCATGCCCATTCCTCGCTACCCGCAGCTCAAGCTGGGGTTCCCCAGCAAAAAATCACTGATCAAGGCTTGGTGTCTGCAGCGGCCCGACTTGGTGCACATCGCCACCGAAGGGCCACTGGGTTGGTCGGCCCTGCAAGCGGCCAGGGTCTTGCGTTTGCCCGTCACCTCCGACTTCAGAACCAATTTCCAAAGCTACAGCAAACACTATGGCGTCGGATGGTTGCAAAAACCCATCGTGGCTTACTTGCGCAAATTTCACAACCGCACCTTGTGCACCATGGTGCCGACCCAAGCCATGCACGACCAGCTCAAGATCTTGGGGTTTCACAACCTCCAAGTGGTGGCACGCGGCGTGGACACACAGCTGTTCACACCCGACAAACGCAGCACCAGCTTGCGAAACCAGTGGCAAGTCGATGACAAGACTGTGGTCATCTTGTCGGTCGGGCGCCTCGCGGCAGAAAAAAATCTGGATTTGACGGTCAAAACCTACCAAGCTTTAAAGCAGAACAACCGTGCAGTCAAACTGGTTTTTTGTGGTGATGGCCCCTACCGGGCCAAACTCCAAGCCGATTGCCCAGAGGCCATCTTCATGGGCATGGCCAACCAAACACAATTGGCCGTGGCCTACGCCAGTGCCGATCTATTCATGTTCCCCAGCTTGACCGAAACCTTTGGCAACGTGACCTTGGAAGCACTGGCCAGCGGCACCCCGGTTCTGGCATTTGACTGCGCCGCCGCCAAAGAGGTCATAGATGACGAACACAATGGCTGGCTTGTTCCAGGTGAAGATGCGCAACGCTTTGTCTTGCGCGCCTTGGCCATCACCCAAAAAGTATCGACCTTGCAAGAGGCTCGACTCAACGCAGCAGCCAGCATTCGAAAATGGGAATGGTCCAGCATCGCCACCAAGGTGGAGAACATGTTCCGAAGGGTCCTGAAGTGCGCTTAACTGAGCGTTGAACCGCGCATTGCACCCCGCTTGCCTGCCTTGCGGCGCCAAGGCAAAACGGCCAGCCACAAAGGCAGTGACAAGCACAGCATCATGGCCAACAGAGGCCAATCCCAAGCCAGCAGCAGGCTGTACAAGCCCAGCATCACCAACACACTCAGGTTTTCGTTGAAGCCCTGGACGGCAATCGACCGCCCAGGCGGCATGATTTTGAGACCCCGGTGTTGCAGCAAGGCATTCATGGGCACCAACAACATGCCACCCGCCCAGCCTGCCGCCAGCATCATGGGCACCGCCAGCCACAAGCTTGGTGTCAGGGCCAAAGCGGGCATCAAGCAAGCCAACACCACGGCCCAGACCCTCTGCCTTCGGGCATCCAAGATGCGGCAGGTGAGCGCCGCTGTGACTGCGCCACCGATCACCCCCAATGCCACCAAACCCTGCAAATAAGCCCCGGCTTGCAAAGTCAAGCCGGCCTGTGTCTGCGCCCACACCAAGACCAAGAACTGCAGCACAGCACCCACACCCCAGCTGAAAGTCGTGACCCGCAAAGAAACGCCCCCCAAGGGGTCTCGCCACAGCTTCAAATTGTTGGCCCAAAAAGCCGACCAACGAATATGGGCCCAAGACCATGAGGGGTGTGTTGGCGAGCGCAGGGCATGCATCCTACTGTTGAGGACTGCAGAGAACACATACAGCAGGCAGATCACGCCCAAGCCAAAACCAATTTGAGTTTCAACCAGCAAGCCGTTTGTGGCCAAACCGAAGGCACGATTCAGGCCATCAGCCCCCCAAGACCCTGCGTCCATCAACCACCCACCCAACACCACGCCCCATAAAACGGCAAGCACCACCGACACCTCCAAAAAGGCATTGGCCTTGACCAGACTGCCCGAAGGCACGGTTTCAGTGAGCAAGCCATATTTTGCGGGGGCATAGACAGAGGCCGCAAAGCCAGTCAGGGCGAAGGCCACCAGAGGGCTGACACCTGACCACAACAAGACAACCGACAACAACTTGAGCAAATTCATCGCCATCATGACGTGGCGTTTTTGAAAGGCATCGGCCACAGGCCCCAACGCACTGGCCAACACCACATAAGACAGCGTGAAGACCATTTTCAACAAGGGGGCCCACCATGCGGGATAGCCTTGCTCTTGCAAAAAGAAAATGCCCAGCAACAAAAAAGCGTTGTCTGCCAGCCCACTGAAAAACTGGGCCAGGATCAAAAAAGCAAAGCCCTTAGGCATTCATGAGTTCATCAGCGGCGGGCGCTTCGGTCGGAAGGCCAAAATCCATCAGTTGCGCCAAATCATTGCGCCTGCCCACACCCTGGTACGCCACACCCAATTCACTCAGGGCGTCTGGGTTGTAGAGGTTTCTGCCGTCCAAAATGAAGGGTTTGCGCATCAGGGCCTTCATGGCCTCGAAATCCGGGTTGTGAAAATTTTTCCACTCGGTCAACACCATCAAGGCGTCCGCGCCCTCGAGGGCCTGCATGTCTGAATGCGCCAATTCAAAGCGCTCCAGCAGATGCGACTCTTGACTCAAATCGGAACGCAAAGCCTGCAGGGCATGTGGGCCAGCCACAGGGTCAAAAGCTCTGACCTGCGCACCGCGCAACAACAATTGACGGATCACCACGCGGCTGGGGGCCTCGCGCATGTCATCAGTGTTGGGCTTGAAGGCCAAGCCCCAAACCGCTATTTTTCTGCCTGTCAGGTCAGCTCCCATGTGCTGGGTCAATCGGTCCACCAAAATCGTTTTCTGGCGCTCATTGACCAGTTCGGTGGCACTGACCACCGCCATGCTGTGACCATGGGCCTTCGCGGTGTTGACCAAAGCCTGCGTGTCCTTTGGAAAGCAACTGCCGCCATAGCCACAACCCGCATACAAAAAGCTGTGCCCAATTCGGCTGTCCGCCCCAATGCCCCGGCGAATATGGTCCACATCGGCCCCCAGCACATCGGCCAGGTTGGCCATTTCATTCATGAACGAAATGCGCGCGGCCAACATGGCATTGGCCGCGTATTTGGTCAACTCGGCACTGCGCACATCCATCCACACGGTGCGGGCATGGTGGCGGTTGAAGCTGGCGTACAAATCACCCATCATGCGGCGGCTGCGGGCATGGTGCAGGCCGTCATCCACGCCCACCACAATGCGGTCTGGTCGCATGAAATCGTCAATGGCGGCACCTTCTTTGAGGAACTCCGGATTGGACACCACGTCAAACAAATCAGGTGACATGCCCCTGTGCACCAACTCATGTGAAATCGCGGCACGCACTTTGTCGGCCGTCCCCACGGGCACGGTGGATTTGTTGACCACCAACTTAAAACCCTTCAGGTTTCGACCGATGGTGGCCGCCACAGACAAGACGTGCCCCAAGTCGGCCGAACCATCTTCGGCCGGGGGTGTGCCCACGGCGATGAACAGGATGTCGCCATGCTCGATCGCCTCACAGGCATCGCTGGTAAAGCGAATGCGTCCATCGGCCCGATTGCGCGTGAGCAGTTCTTTGAGGCCCGGCTCGTAAATCGGCACGCCTCCTTCTTGCAGGGCACGGATTTTTTCTTCGTCCTTGTCCAAGCACAGCACTTTGAATCCCAGGTCCGACAAGCATGCGCCTGTGACCAAACCGACATAACCCGAACCGATGACTGTGACACGCATGGCAAACCTCCAAGTTTGCATTGCATGTTCCACCTCATCTGTGAATCCAGCGTGTCACCTTCATGAAGAAATCACGACAACGCTGGCGTGTCTTTCGGGTGAATTCAAAAACAGTGGTTTGTGAACGCCAATCGAACCAGGGTTCAGTCCAAGTCGACGACCAATCGGCTTTGTGGAAAGATCAGCTTGAATGTAGAGCCCTGACCCACCACGCTGTCAATGCGCAACTCACCGCCGTGGCGTTGCATGACGTGCTTGGTGATGGCCAGGCCCAAGCCCGTGCCACCGGTTTCTCTGGAACGGCTGCGGTCCACCCGGTAAAAACGCTCGGCCAAACGCGGCAAATGCTCGGCCGCGATGCCTGGCCCGGTGTCATGGACCGCAAACACCAAGCCCTCTGCCGTGCTGGACCAATGGGTCTGGATGTGCCCCCCCAAAGGGGTGTAACGGATCGCATTGCTGACCAAGTTGGAGACCGCGCTCAACAGCTCCGAACGCGCACCCAGCAAATACACATCGGGCACCGGGGAAAATTCCAATTGGTGCACAGGCCCCTCGCCTTTGTTGGCCATCCATTCCGAGAAAGCCTGCCCTTCGGTGGTCACTTGCAGCATCAAGGCCGCCAAAGAAACCTTTTCCTGGGTACTGGGCAATTGGCTGCCTTCGAGTTGCGACAGCATCAACAAATCCACCACCAAGGACTGCATGCGGTCCGATTGCGCCGACATGAGTTGCAGGTAGTGCTGGGTTTCGTCTTCCCCCAAGGGGATGGATTGCAGCGTCTCCACAAAGCCACTGAGCACCGTCAAGGGCGTGCGGATTTCGTGCGACACATTGGCCACAAAATCACGGCGCATGGCATCGGCCTGCGCAACGGCCGTGATGTCGCGCGTCAAGAGCAGCGAACGCCCTTCACCGTAGGCATGCAACTGCACCGACAGTTTCTGGAGGCTCAAGGCCGAACTGGCGCGGCCCTCAATGACCACCTCTGAAGCGTGGTTGTCTTGCGCAAAATAACGCGCAAACACCGGGTCTCGCACCAGGTGCACGATGTGCTGCAGACGGTCTCTTTGTACATCCAGACCCAGATGCACCGCAGCGGTGTCATTGCACCATTCGATGCGGGCTTCTTCGTCCAGCAAAATCACGCCATTGGGCGAAGCCTGAATGGCCTGCAAAAAATCCTGCAGCTGTTTTTGGTGCACCGCGGCCAGCCTTTGCTGCTGGCGCAGCAAGCGCTGCACGCGCTCAGCGATCTCGCGCCAAACACCCTGCCAAGGCGGGTCTTGGCGCAAAACCGGCGTGCTCAGCCATTGCTCGAGCCGGTGCAGCTTCCACTGCAGCATGGCGCCGTGAATGAGCAAAGCCAACAAGGCCCCCAGAAAGGCCCCAAGAGCCCCGCCCAAAAACCAGCCCGTTGTTCCCGCCAAGCCCGCCAAAAGGAGCATTTCGAGAATCGAAAAAAACATGATGAACCTGGTTTCAAACGGTGGGATTAGAGGTGAAACGATAACCTGCACCGCGCACGGTCTCGATCATGTGGCCCGCCTCGCCCAGCGACTCGCGCAGGCGTTTGACGTGCACATCCACCGTGCGTTCTTCGATGTAGACATGGTCGCCCCACACTTTGTCGAGCAAGCCCCCCCGGCTGTGCACCCGCTCGGGGTGGCGCATCAGGTAGTGCAACAGCTTGAATTCGGTGGGCCCCACCTTCAGGGGTTTGTCGGCCAAATTGACGCGGTGCGTGTCGGCATCGAGTTGCAAGTCGCCCATTTTGACGACACCCCCTGAAGCCTCGGGCACACGGCGGCGCAACACCGCGCGGATGCGGGCCAGCAGCTCACGCGGCGAAAACGGTTTGACAATGTAATCGTCAGCGCCCGCATCCAGCCCCGCCACCCGGTCAGCCTCATCTCCCCGCGCGGTCAGCATCAAGATGGGCACGGCCTTGGTGCGTGCCGAAGCACGCCATTTGCGCGCCAAGGTCAAACCACTCTCGCCCGGCAGCATCCAGTCCAGCAAGAGCACGTCGGGCAAGATCTCATCGAGCTCGCGCTGGGCGGTTTCGGCGTCGATGGCCCACACCGGCTGAAAGCCGTTGTGCCGCAAATTCACCGCAATCAGTTCGGCGATGGCAGGCTCGTCCTCGACAATCAGAATGCGTGGGATGGTTCTCATAGAACGGCTTTTTCGATGTCGGTCAACGCGGTGTGACGCACATCGGCACCCTTGACCACGTAGATGACGAACTCGGCGATGTTCTTGGCATGGTCGCCAATGCGCTCAATGGCCTTGGCCACAAACAACAGGTCCAGGCTGGCCGATATCGTGCGTGGATCTTCCATCATGTAAGTGATCAATTTGCGCACAAAACCGTTGAACTCGGCGTCGATCAAGTCGTCTTCTTTCAAAATGACCAGCGCGGTTTTCACATCCAGGCGGGCAAAGGCATCGAGTGCTTTGCGCAACAAGGCGGTCGCCAGATCGGCCGCCACCCGCAACTCAGACGATGGCAAATTGCGCGGACTGCCCTGCTCCAGGATCTGCTTGACCATGCGCGCGATGCGCTCGGCCTCATCGCCTGCACGCTCCAAGTTACCGGTGATTTTGGAGATGGCCATCAGCAAGCGAAGATCGCGCGCCGTGGGCTGACGGCGCGCAATGATCGATGCCAATTCAGCATCAATCTCCACTTCCAGCGCGTTGACCTGTCTTTCTGTGGCCACCACTTGTTCAGCCACTTCGGAGCTGAACTGGGCCAGCGCGTACACCGCGTGGCGAGTTTGCGATTCAACCAGACCACCCAGCTCCAGAACGCGGGAAGAAACGCCGGTGAGTTCGGCATCGAATTGACTTGAAATGTGCTTGTCCATGGTGCGCTCCTGTTCAGCCGAAACGGCCGGTGATGTAATCTTCGGTTTCCTGCTTGGCGGGCTTCATGAAGATTTGTTCGGTCTGACCAAACTCCACCAGTTCGCCCAAATACATGTAAGCCGTGAAATCGGACACACGCGCAGCTTGCTGCATGTTATGCGTCACGATGGCCACGGTGTATTCTTTTTTCAACTCGCTCACCAACTCTTCGACCTTCGCGGTCGAAATCGGGTCCAGGGCCGAGGTGGGCTCGTCCAGCAAAATGACCTTGGGCTTCACGGCCACGGTGCGGGCAATGCACAGGCGCTGTTGCTGACCGCCCGAGAGCGACAGGCCGCTTTGGCCCAGTTTGTCTTTGACTTCGTTCCAGATGGCGGCCTTGGTCAGGGCCGACTCGACGCGCTCATCCATGTCCGAACGGCTGAGGTTTTCGTACAAACGCACGCCAAAAGCGATGTTGTCGTAAATCGACATGGGAAACGGGGTGGGCTTTTGGAACACCATGCCGATTTGGGCACGCAGCAAGTTCAGGTCTTGGCCTTTGTCCAGGATGTTCTGACCGTAAAAGTTGATCTGGCCCTCCGCACGCTGGCCGGGGTACAGGCTGTACATGCGGTTGAGCGTGCGCAGCAAGGTGGATTTGCCGCATCCGGATGGACCAATGAAGGCCGTTACGCGGTGCTCGGCGATGTCCAGGTTGACGTTTTTCAGGCCTTTGAATTTGCCGTAGTAAAAGTCCAGGTTACGCACTTCAAGGGCGTTTTGGGTCGGTGTCTTGTCAGGCATGAGAATTCCTGTAAATGCAAAGAGAAAAAGCAGTGGTATTCGGAACCGTCAGCCTCAGGCCGACTGTTTGTCCCTGAAAAACACGCGGGCCAAAATATTCAAAACCAGAACCGTCAAGGTGATCAAGAGAGCCCCACCCCAAGCCAGGCGAATCCAGTTGTCGTAAGGGCTCATGGCAAACTGGAAAATCACGACCGGCAAATTGGCCATGGGCTTGCTCATGTCATCGCTGTAGAACTGGTTGCTCAAGGCCGTGAACAGCAAGGGCGCTGTCTCACCGCTGATGCGGGCAATGGCCAGCAAAACACCGGTGATCACACCGCTTTTGGCAGCGCGCAACGTCACCGACAAAGACACTTTCCAACGCGGCGCACCCAGAGCAAACGCCGCCTCACGCAAGCTGCCTGGCACCAGGCGGAGCATGTTTTCAGTGGTTCGCATGACCACAGGCACAGCAATCAGCGTCAGCGCCATGCTGCCTGCGTAACCAGAAAACCCGCCCAAGGTGGCCACGGCGATGGCATACACAAACAAACCGATCACGATCGAGGGCGCCGACAACATGATGTCGGTCACGAAACGGGTGAGCTCGGCCGTTTTGCTTTGATCGCCGTATTCGGTGAGGTAAATGCCCGCCAAAATACCCACAGGTGTGGCGACCAACACCGACAAGCCGACCATCATCAAACTGCCCACGATGGCATTGCGCAAGCCCCCGCCCTCGGTGCCTGGCGCAGGCGTGTCTTTGGTCAAAATGTTCCAGTCCAGTGCCGCGAAACCGTTGGTAAACAAGACCACCAAAATCCACAGCAACACGGCCAAACCCAAAGCCATGGCCAGCATCGAGGTGACCATACCCCAGGCATTGGACAAGCGACGGCGGCGGTACAGCGCGTGATTCATGTTCATCGCCATGTCAGAACCCCTTGGCTTTTTCAGCCCGATTGATCAAGATTTTGGCCAAGGCAAGCACCACAAACGTGATCACAAACAACAAAAATCCCAACGCAAACAAGGACGACATGTGGAAGTCGGCAGCTTCACCGAATTCGTTGGCCAAGGTCGAAGCGATGGATGTGCCTGGCGAGAACAGCGAGGTGGGCATCCGGTTGGCGTTGCCAATCACAAAGGTCACGGCCATGGTCTCGCCAAGCGCACGACCCAAGCCCAACATGATGCCGCCAATGACCCCTTTTTGGGTGTAAGGCAGCACGATCTTGCGCACCACTTCCCAAGTGGTGCAGCCCAGGCCATAGGCCGATTCACGCAAGATGGGCGGCGTGATTTCGAACACATCGCGCATCACCGCGGCCACAAAAGGCAAGACCATGAAGGCCAGCACAATGCCGGCCGCCAAAATACCCATGCCGTTCGGGGCACCACCGAACAAGAACCCAATCAAGGGCATACCACTCAACACCTCGCGCAGCGGCACCTGGATGTAATCAGCGAACAAGGGCGCAAACACAAACAGGCCAAACATGCCGTAAATGATGGAGGGCACTGCCGCCAGCAATTCAATGGCCGTGCCCAAAGGGCGACGCAACCAGACGGGGCAGGTCTCGGTCAGGAAGACCGCAATGCCAAAAGCCAAAGGCACCGCCACCAGCATGGCAATGCCCGCACTGGCCATGGTGCCCACAATGGCAATGGCCGCACCAAATTCTTCGTTGATGATGTCCCACTCGACATACCAAATGAAACGCGCACCGAACTTGGCAAACGTGGGCCAAGCGTTGATGAACAAGGACACGATGATCCCGGCCAAGGCCAACAGAACCAACAGAGAGAACAACTGCGTCAGGCGGTGAAACAACACGTCTTGCAGCCGCTGGCGCTTGACCACAGCCATCAGATGGCTGTTGTTGTTCGCGCTGGAGAGGGGGGTTTGCATGTCTTGACCCATCAAACAAAGAGCATCAAATAAACGAGAAATCCGTCGGTCGCTGAACAACAACCGACGGATGACAGACCAGGGTCTGGATTACTTCTGGATTTGTGACCAGACGCGTGAACGGATCTGCTCAGTCAAGCTGTCAGGCAAGGGCACGTAGTCCAGATCGGCGGCCATTTTTTTGCCATTCTTGAAGGACCAGTCAAAGAACTTCAGGGCTTCGGCCGAAGCGGCTTTGTCGGCAGGCGCTTTGTACATCAAGATGAAAGAGGCGGTGCTGATGGGCCAGCTGTTGTCGCCTTTGGCATTGACCATGGACACGCCCATGCCTGGCACGCTGAACCAGTCGGCACCAGCGGCTGCGGCGGCGAAGGTCAGGTCGTCAGGGCTGACGTATTTGCCATTGGCATTTTGAATTTGCATGAAATTCATGTTGTTCTTTTTGACGTAGGCGTATTCCACATAACCAATAGAGCCTTTGATGCGGTTCACGTTGGCTGCCACACCTTCATTGCCCTTGCCACCCACGGACGTGGGAGCAGGCCACTTGACCGCAGCGCCTTTGCCCACGGTGTCAGCCCAGTCTTTGCTGATGGCCGTCAGGTAGTCGGTCCAGTTGAAGGTGGTGCCGGAGCCATCAGCGCGGTGCACCACGGTGATGATTTCATTGGGCAGTTTTTTGCCGGGGTTCAAAGCAGCCAATTTGGCATCGTTCCACCTGCTGATCTTGCCCATGAACATCTCGGCCATCACTGGGCCGGTCACGCGCAATTCGCCGGGCTTGAAATCGTCCAAGTTGATCACAGGCACGGTGCCGCCAATGATCATAGGGAACTGAACCATGCCGTCTTTGTCCAGGTCAGCGCCCGAAACTGGGGCGTCTGTGGCACCGAAAGTCACGGTCTTGGCACGGATTTGGCGAATGCCACCGGAAGAACCGATGGACTGGTAATTCATACCTGTGCCAGTGGCGGCTTTGTAGGCTTCAGCCCACTTGGCATACACAGGGAATGGGAAAGTCGCGCCAGCGCCGGTGATGTCGGCTGCCATTGCAGTGGCAGCCAAAACGGTCATGCCTACAGCGGCCAAGAGGGATTTAAATTTCAGCATTTCAGCTCCTGAAGCAGGGTCAAAGAAAATTCTTGCCAACAACCTGTTTGCTGCTGACTGGCTTTAATGTAGCCCTCGATTGTGACAAGTTTGTGTCAAATAACCTTGATTTGTATGGCAAATGAACAGATTGGCAAAGACAAGCCGAAGAAAAACCGTGCGTGCAGACATGTCCAAGACCTTGCGGTCCGCCCACATCAAGGCATCGCAGCCGCTGTCAGGGTTTCAAACGCCACAAAGCGCCATCCGGCGAATCGCTCAAGAGGTAAACCAGACCGTCCGGGCCGACCCGCACATCGCGGATGCGCCCGATTTGCTGCGTCAGCAAACGCTCTTCAGCCACCACTTTCTCGCCTTCCAGCACCAATCGCACCAGGCTTTGCCCCCGCAAAGCCCCCAGAAACAGGCTGCCGCGCCAAGCCGGGAAAGCATTCCCCTCGTAAAACGCCATGCCCGAGGGCGCAATCGAGGGCACCCAAATATGCAGGGGCTGCTCCATGCCTGTCTGGTGCGTGCCCACACCGATGCGCGTTCCCGTCACGTAGTTCACGCCATAGGTGATGGTGGGCCAGCCGTAATCGCGCCCGCTGCGGATGATGTTGAGCTCGTCCCCGCCTTGCGGGCCGTGCTCGTGCGTCCACAATTCGCCGGTTTGCGGGTGAATGGCCGCGCCCTGGATGTTGCGGTTGCCCCGGCTGAACACTTCGGGCATTTGCTGAGCTTGCTGTACAAAGGGGTTGCTCGCAGGCACGCGGCCATCGTCATGCAGGCGGATGACCGACCCGGCATGGTCGCGCGGTTTTTGGGCGCGCGCATCATCGCCCCGGTCGCCCAAGGTCAAAAAGACATGGCCCTGACGATCAAACACGATGCGCCCACCAAAATGCCGCCCACTCCGCGATGCGGGCCGCATGGCAAACAAGGGCTGAAGATCCACCAGCCGGTGCCCCTGCAGGCGCGCCCTGACCAGGGCCGTGGCCGATGCGCCGCGTGCACCGTCTTTGGGCGCCTGCGCATACGCCAGGTAAACCCAGCCATTGCGGGCGTGGTCGGGGTGCACAGCCACGTCCAACAACCCCCCCTGCCCGTCGGCCACGATGTCGACAGGCAGCCCCTCGATCGGGCGAGGGTCGAGCTGAAAGTCGCGGCTGATGCGGCGCAAGCGCCCTTCGCGCTCCGTGATCAGCATGTCACCGCCGGGCAACCAAGCCAGCGACCAGGGATGGCTCAAGCCCTTGACCAAGGTTTGCACCTGAAAAGTGACCGGCGCGGGCGCGTTTCTCACCATGTCTTTGGACTGCGTGGGGGCGGCAGTGGGTTGAGTTGAGGCCAGGGCAGCGGCCGCACAGCCCGCCAAAAAGATGGTTGCGATCAACCGAAAAATTTGCGTCTGGCACATACTGCTTTCCTCATCTGGTCAAAAAAGTGAATGGATCGCGTGCAAGCCGACGGTATCGAACCAAGATTCACTTGCACCATGCGATGGATTTTGATTGTGATTCATACTGCTTGGCGCCTGGGCAGGGTGATATTTTTGACCGTAAAAAAAACGGCGCGCTGAAACAGCGCGCCGACAAGAAGTTGAAAACTTCGGAACTGAACTCAAAGTTCCATTTTGGTTTTTTTTAAGTTCAAATTCATGTTCATCTCCTGTAATTTCAGTTCAACACCGTGTCTGAGCGCTGGCTCAGGTTTTGAATCCGTGTGTCTTGCGCAGCGGTTGTGTCTTTCACACCGAAAGCTGTTGCTCCGAACTGGCTCTTCATGTATTTCATGAAGGCATCTTGCTCGCTGCCCAAAGTGGCGGTGCTGGTGCTGGCCGCGCCGCCCGCTGTGGTTTCGGTCATGGTGGTGTCCAGCTTGACCAGGTTCACAAAATCGGCCGTGGCTGGGAATGGGTAACCGTCGCCACCACCCACTGCTGTGCTGGTGCCCTCGGCCAAGAAGTTCAAGGTCACCATGCGGAAGGTGCGCTGCGCATTGCCCACCAAGGCCCCGTTTTGCACCACCACATCGCTGCCGACCTTGAGCGAACGGATGCGCTCACCCGCTGTGGTGACGGCAAAGTTGGCATCGAGTATTTGCGCTGTGCGGCTTGGGTCATAACTGAAGCTCATGCCACCCACCTGAGGGAAACGGCCCTGGCTGCCCAACACGGCCACACCGTGCTCCAACAAGGACTTGAGTTGCGCCGCCGTGACATCAAAGGCCCAGAGCTTGTTGTTGAACTTCAAAGCCGTTTCGATGGCCAGTTGAGAGATCTCTCCGGCCTGGCGCTTGGCGGCGGGATTGGCTTTGGGTGCCGTCAAAACAGCTGCTGAAGTGGCTCCGGGCATGGCTTGAACTTCACCAATTTCCGAGCGGATGCCACCGCCATTTTTCAAGGAGATTTGAACAGTGGGGTCCAAGCGTTGGGCATACCAAAGGTTGGCATCGGCCGTCAGGTTGCCAAAGTTGGTCTCTTCGTTGCGCACTGCCGCGCGGCGACCTTCCAAAAACTCGCTGGTTTTGCCGAACACGTTGCCATCTTTGGACTTGAGCACGGCCTGGATGGCATCACGCACTTGGGTCACCAGGCCCGAGGGGGTCACGCCGCCAGCCGAATCGTCGGTTTCGCTGGTGGCCCAGGCACCCGAAAGCTTAGTGTCAAAACGCTGCGTGATCAGCACCCCCTTGTCGTCAAAAGGTGCCATGAAGCGGCCGAGGTATTTGTAATCGGCGTCCACGTTGACAACCACGGTGGGCTGACCTGCTGCGTCCTGCGTCTGATAAGGGTAGTCACCCGCAGATTTGTCGCCTGTGCGCAGCACATCGTTGGCATCGGCCAGCAAAGTGTTGGAGCCACCGGCCACGATGATGTCCACATTTTTCAAACGTTTGGCCAAATCTTTCTCAATGGCCAATGTTTGCATGTGCGCCAGCAGCACCACTTTGTTGATGCCCGCTGCGGTGATCTCATCAACGCCTTTTTGAATCACGGCGGCCAACGCGGCCACATCCACCTCGCTGCTGGTCAAAGCGGGCGTGAATTTCAAATTGCCCGGCGATGTGATGTTGGCAAACACGGGCGAACCTGCACCAATGACACCAATTTTTTGACCCCCGACGTCCACCACGGTCCAGCCGGTCAACTTGCCCGCTTGTTCGGCCGCTTTGCCGCCGTTGGCCAACTTCAAACTGGCCACCTCACTGTCGGCAGCAAAGTCCACGTTGTAAGCCAAGTAGGGAAACAAAGCGCCAGACCAAGGCAACTGCGGTTTGATCATGTCGGCGAATTGTTTGGTGCCCAAATCCAATTCATGGTTGCCAATGGCCGAGGCCTGAATGCCCAAAGCGTTCAAAAAGGCGATGTCTGCGCGCCCCACCTCGGCGCGGCCCAAGCTGGC
Organism: Limnohabitans sp.; assembly: GCF_044373035.1. Taxonomy (GTDB): domain Bacteria; phylum Pseudomonadota; class Gammaproteobacteria; order Burkholderiales; family Burkholderiaceae_C; genus Limnohabitans_A. The sequence goes on from NZ_JBILQU010000008.1 coordinate 36,711, forward strand.
GTTCAGGCTGCTGTCGTTGGCCGCATTGAAACGAGGACCCGGGATGTAGTTGTCACCCGAGCTCACAGTCAAGGTTTGCTGGGGGTACTGGGCGCGAAACTTCTGGATCAATCCCGACATGTTGGCCACGCTGTTGAGCGCCGTGCTGTCCGAGCCGTCGGCGTCGGAGATGTGCAGCAACTGCAAGGTGAAGGCCGCTGCTTGCGGTGGACTGTTGGTGCCGCCGCAGGCGCTGAGCATGAGCACTGAGGCCATAGAGGCCATAGAGGCCATCAGAAGTCTTCTGGAAAACTGTTTTTTCATGACAATTACTCGGTTGAAACGACGGACTGAAGTTAGATCTGTCATATGTCGATATGAAGACATTGATGTGAAATTTTCAATACATCAAAAAATGCCTTTGGCTGTTTTTCAGGGCAAGAGCCCCAAGCCTGACATGTCATACAAATGACACAGTCAATCCCAAAAGTGAATTGATCTTTCACACAAAGGGCTCACATGAAACTTCAACACCAAATAGGTTTGGCTTCTCTTCTCGGCTTGGCTTTGGCTGGCCCGACATTGGCCATGGACTCCCGCTTCAAAGACGCCAACGGCGACATGGTGGCAGACGCCCCAACCGACCCCAAGCAATGGATCGACCCGGCCACATTGGTGTTTGCTTAGACACCTGTTGAAGACCCTGCCGTGTACGCTCCAGTCTGGGCTCCCTTCCTGGATCACCTGTCCAAAGTCACGGGCAAACGCGTTCAGTTCTTCCCTGTGCAAAGCAATGCCGCCCAACTCGAAGCCATGCGCGCTGGTCGCTTGCACGTCTCGGGTTTCAACACGGGCTCCAACCCCATTGCGGTGAACTGCGCTGGTTTTGTGCCCTTTGCCATGATGGCTTCCAAGGACAACCGCTTTGGTTACGAGATGGAGTTCATCACCCACCCCGGCAGCGGCATCGAGAAGATCGAAGACATCAAAGGCAAACGCATGGCCTTCACGTCTGAGACCTCCAACTCGGGCTACAAAGCCCCCTCTGCCTTGATGCGTCAGCAGTTCAAGATGGAAGCAGGCAAGGACTTCACGCCAGTGTTCAGCGGCAAGCACGACAACTCCATTTTGGGTGTGGCCAACAAAGATTACCCTGCAGCCGCGATTGCCAACTCGGTCAAGATTCGCATGGAAGCCCGTGGCGTGGTCAAGTCCGAGCAGACCAAGGTGATCTACAAATCGGCCTCCTTCCCCACCACGGGTTATGGCTATGTGTCGCATCCCGGATGATCGTAAGGGCGTTTTACAAACAAATGCGGATGAGAAGCGTACCAGTCTTTCATGGCCCTCATCGGGGTTTTGCTCTTGAGCGCCGACTGGGGTAATTGATGGTTGTACAAGGCCACGTAACGCATGAGCGTTTGCTCCAAATCCTCGCCACTGGTGAATCGATGCATTTTGAGTACATCGGCAATGCGCCCATTAAAGCGTTCGACCATGCCGTTGGTTCTGGGCGTGCGTGGCTTAGTAAGGCGGTGCTCAATGTTCAATGCTTGGCACAGTTGGTCAAACTCATGGTTGCCCGAGGCCTGGCGCTCACGGCTGGCAAACAACCTGTCGGTGAACTCTTTGCCGTTATCGGTCAGAATTTTCTGCATCTTGATCGGGCAAGCCTTGTGCAAGGCGTTGAGGAACGATCGTGCGGCGGCGGCCGTCTTGTGACTCTTGATCTGCACAAACACCCAGCGTGTGGCGCGGTCGATGGCCACAAACAGATAGCGCCTGTTGGTTTCGTCGGGCATCTGGGGCAGGTATTTGACATCGATGTGGATAAACCCCGGCTCATAGCTTTTGAAAGCTTTGTGAGGCTCAGTCGGTTCTTTGGGCTTGAGCGCATTGAGGTTGCCAACGCCGTGGCGGCGCAAGCAACGATCAAGCCCCGAACGCGTGGCTTGCGGGCAACGCCAACGTGTGGGCATTGCCCGCGCTTTGATGCAAAGCCCCAAGTTGCTGTTGGTGGACGAGCCCACCGCCAGCCTGGACCCCAAGACATCGCGCCAAATCATGCGTTTGATTTTGGAGCTGTGCCAAGAGCGCGGACTGGCCGCGATCGTCAACATCCACGACGTGGTGTTGGCCACCGAATTTTTGCCACGCATAGTGGGTTTGCGTGCAGGCAGCGTGGTGTTTGATGGACCCGCCTCGCAAGTCGACCGTGAAGTGCTGACGCGCATTTATGGCGATGAAGACTGGACCGCCATCACCCAGCGCATGCAAGCCACGGCCGATGCGACCCAGGACCGTGCCGAAAACAACCTGGCCCTGACCGCCGCATGAGCGCCGAGACACCGCAGCTGGACGCACGGCCCATGCGCACCTGGAGGCCACCCCCCTTCATTGGCAGTGCGCGCACACGCTGGGCGCTTTACATCGGCGCGCTGATTTACCTGGTGCTGGCCATTGGTTCGGTCGAGGTCAATTGGGCCCGCATGGTGCTGGGCCTGGAACGCGGCTGGGCCTTTGTGCAAGGCTTCATGTACCCCGACTTTTCCAGCCGTTGGGGGGATATCGCGCTAGGCTTTCAAGAAAGCCTGACCATGACGGTGACGTCCACCGCCTTGGGTGTGTTCTTGTCGATCCCCGTGGCGGTCGGCGCTTCGCGCAATTTGGCGCCCACTTGGATCTATCTGGCGTGCCGTGCTTTCATTGCCGCATCGCGCACCTTGAACGAAATCATCGTGGCGATCTTTTTGGTGGCCATGTTCGGCTTTGGTCCCTTCGCGGGTTTCTTGACCTTGACATTTGCCACCATTGGTTTCATGGCCAAGCTCATGGCCGAAGACATCGAAGAGATTCAGGCCTCTCAACTCGAAGCCTTGCGGGCCACGGGGGCGGGCTATGTACAGGTGTTGGACTTTGCGGTGTTGTCGCAAGTCACGCCCCGTTTTCTGGGTTTGTCTTTGTACCGGCTGGACATCAATTTTCGCGAGTCGGCGGTGATCGGCATCGTGGGGGCCGGTGGCATCGGCGCCACCCTCAACACCGCCATGGACCGCTATGAGTTTGACTCTGCCGCCGCTGTTTTGTGGGTGATCATTGTCATCGTCATGTTCGCCGAATACAGCTCGGGACGGCTGAGAAAGTACATCCAATGAGCAGCGCATTGAAAGCCCCAGCGTGGCGCAAACGCTCGCCCAAGTCTGAGTTGGCGGTGTTCATGGTGTGGGTCTTGCTGTTGGCCTTTGTGACCTGGACCTTCCAGGTCATGACGCAAGACACCATCTGGGCCTTCGTGTCGGACGCGCCTGCGCAATTCAAAGACATTGGCTCACGCATGATGCCCCCCGCCTGGTCTTCGGTGCACGAGTTGTGGTGGCCTTTGTGGGAAACCATCAATATCGCCACACTGGGCACTCTGTTGGGTTTGGTGATGGCCGTACCCATCGCCTTTTTGGCTGCCAGCAATACCACGCCCAGCGCCACCTTCATTCGCCCGGTTGCCCTGTTTGTGATCGTGGCCTCGCGCTCCATCAACTCGCTGATTTGGGCCTTGTTGTTGGTAGCGATTTTGGGGCCGGGTGTGTTGGCAGGTATCTTGGCCATCGCCCTGCGTTCGATTGGTTTCATTGGCAAATTGCTGTACGAGGCCATCGAAGAAATCGATGCCGATCAAGTGGGGGCCATTGAAGCGACTGGGGCATCCAGTGCGCAGACCATGGCGTGGGGCGTGGTGCCGCAAGTGGCCCCCACGTTGGCGGGCATCAGCGTGTTCCGCTGGGACATCAACATCCGCGAATCCACCGTTCTGGGTTTGGTGGGTGCGGGTGGCATTGGTGTGAAGCTCGAAGGCGCGCTGGCCACCTTGGCTTGGCCCAAGGTCACCATGCTGCTGATTTTGATCTTGTTCACGGTGGTGTTCAGCGAATGGATCACCGCACTGGTGCGCAAAAAATTGATCTGAATTAATTCACCCAGCGAGTCAGCAACTGTCATCAAACTGCAACATGCAAGCCATACGCTCAGGCTGTCAAACAAAACTGAATCTTCGATTTTATTAAAAAATTTTGACAAACATACACAGCATTTTTACGGAGTCTCCATGAAACTGAACCCTTTGTTCAAAACTGTTTTGTCTGGCGCTTTGATCGCCATGCTGGCCGTGCCTGCCATGGCTCAAAAAACTGTCTTGTCGGTCTACACCGCGCTTGAAAACGACCAACTCGGCCCCTACAAAAAGGCTTTTGAAACAGCCCATCCCGATGTCGAAATTTCGTGGGTGCGTGACTCCACAGGCATCATGACCGCACGCATCTTGGCCGAAAAAGACAACCCACGCGCCGATGTGATCTGGGGTTTGGGCGCTTCCAGCATTGCCTTGTTTGACACCATGGGTTTGTTGTTGCCTTACAGCCCCAAAGGTGTTGACCAAATCAAGCCTGTGTTCCGCAGCACCAAGAACCCCACCACCTGGACCGGCATGGACGCATGGTTGGCGGTCATGTGCTACAACACCGTCGAAGGTGGCAAAAAGAACATGCCCAAGCCAGAGTCTTGGGCAGACCTGATCAAGCCCATCTACAAAGATGCGGTCGTCATGCCCAACCCTGCATCGTCAGGCACTGGCTACCAGGCGGTTTATGCTTGGCTGCAAATCATGGGTGAAAAAGGCGGCTGGGAATTCATGGACAAGCTGCACCAAAACGTGGCGGTCTACACCCACTCGGGCTCAGCACCTTGCGTGCAAGCGGCCAAAGGCGAGCGCGTGGTTGGCATTGGTGTTGACATGCGAGGTGCACGCGAAAAAACCGCGGGTGCACCCATTGATGTGATCTTGGCCAAAGAAGGCGCGCCTTGGGATATGGAGGCCACAGCAATTGTCAAGGGCACCAAAAACTTGGCCGCTGCACAAAAGCTGGCCGACTTTGCCATCACCAAGTCCGCTTACGAGTTGTACGGCAAATACTACGCCATCGTGGGTTACCCCGGCATGAACCCAGCGCCCCCCAACTACCCCCCTAGCGCTGACAGCGCCATGGTCAAAATTGATTTGGCCAAGATGGGCGCAGAGCGTGCACGCATCCTGGCCGAGTGGACCAAGCGTTACGACAGCAAGTCAGCCCCCAAGTAAATGGGCATGTCAGGGTGCAAGAATTTTTTGCACCCACCCGACTCAGGGGGCGCTGATACAGCGCCCCCCTTTCATTGGGTCCGTTAGAGAAAAATCCATGACCGTCCCTTACCTCGCCGTACAGCACATCCATAAAAATTTTGGTCACTTTGCGGCATTGCGCGATGTCACACTCAGCATTGAGCCCGGTGAATTCGTGTGTTTTTTAGGCCCCTCCGGCTGCGGTAAAACCACTTTGCTGCGCATCATCGCCGGGCTGGAGCAACAAGACCGCGGCACCATCGTTCAAAAGGGCCGTGACATCTCGGGTTTGCCACCCTCACAGCGTGACTTTGGCATTGTGTTTCAGTCCTACGCTTTGTTTCCTAACTTGAATGTGCGCGACAACGTGGGTTATGGCTTGCAAGGCAAAGCCTGGCCGCGCGACAAACGCCAGGCGCGTGTTGATGAATTGCTGGACTTGGTGGGTTTGGCGGCCTCAGACGGTCAGTATCCCGCCCAGTTGTCGGGCGGCATGCAGCAACGCGTGGCCTTGGCCCGCGCTTTGGCCATTTCACCCGGTTTGTTGTTGCTTGACGAACCCCTGAGCGCCCTGGATGCGCGCGTGCGCGCGCACTTGCGCACAGAACTTCGCCAGTTGCACCAGCGCTTGGGCGTGACCACCATCATGGTCACCCACGACCAAGAGGAAGCGCTGAGTTTGGCCGACCGCATCGTGGTGATGAACCAAGGCGGCATCGAACAAGTGGGCAAACCCCAAGAAATTTACCAACAACCTCGCAGCGCCTTTGTGGCCGACTTTGTGGGCAAGACCAACCCCTTGCAAGCGCAATGCGTCTCTCCTGGACGTTTCAATTGGCATGGCTTGGAGTTGTCATGCGAACAATCCTTTACCCTGACTCTGGGTGAAACAGTGACCTTGGCCCTCAGGCCCGAAGACATCGTGTTGCACGACGACGCCAGCCCCAATGAGCTAGGCAACAACCGCTGCCAAGCCCAAGTGCAGGACCTGGAGTTTTTGGGTGCCTTTTGTCGCGTGCGGGTGCGATTGCCCCAAAACGGCCAAAGTTTGGTGGCCGATGTGCCGAGCGCGCAGGCGCTGCGCATGGGTTTGAACACCCAGCGTCCGCTGTTCATCGATTTGCCCGCCGAGCGCATGCAGGTGTTTGGTCGCAGCTCAGGAGCGGTTTGATGTGGGCGCACTGGAAGCGTTTGGACCGCGACGGGGTCTGGATGCGCTTGGGTGTGTTGCTGATGGGTCTTTGGCTGCTGGTGACCTTGGTCTTGCCATTGGGCACCTTGCTGGTCAAGAGTTTTGAAGACGCCCAGGGTGCTTGGGTCGGGCTGGATAATTACGCGCGCTACTTTGAGACCCCCGCACTGACCGATTCGTTGTGGAACAGTTTGTGGGTATCGGGCTTGGTGGCCCTCATCACCCTTAGCCTGGCCTATGTGTACGCCTACGCCCTGACGCGCAGCGCCATGCCTGGCAAAACCGTGTTCAAGGCTTTGGCCTTGATCCCCATTTTGGCCCCGTCTTTGCTGCCTGCCATTTCATTGATTTACTTGTTTGGCAACCAAGGCTTGCTCAACAGCTGGCTCATGGGCGGGACCATTTACGGCCCCTTGGGCATCGTGATCTCGCAGGTTTTTTATTGCTTTCCACACGCCTTGATGATCTTGGTGGTGGCCCTGAGCATGGCCGATGCGAGGCACTATGAAGCGGCCAAGGTCTTGGGCGCTTCGCCCTTGCGCACCTTCCTCACGGTGACTTTGCCGGGCAGCAAGTACGGCTTGATCAGCGCGGGCTTTGTGGTTTTCACTTTGGCCATCACCGACTTTGGCATTCCCAAGGTCATTGGCGGGCGATTCAATGTCTTGGCCACCGACATCTTCAAACAGGTCATTGGTCAGCAAAACTTTTCAATGGGTGCGGTGGTCGGATTTGTCTTGCTTTTGCCTGCCGTGTTGGCTTTTGCGGCCGATCGCTGGGTACAGCGCCGCCAAGTGGCTTTGCTCAACGGCCGCTCGGTGCCCTTGGTGCCGGTACGCCACGCGTCGCGAGATGGGGCACTTTGGTTGTTTTGCGCGCTGGTGGCTGGCATGCTGCTGGTGGTTTTGGGCATGGCGGTGTGGGCTTCTTTGGTCACGCGATGGCCTTACATCCTGAGCCTGACTTGGGCCAACTACCAGTTTGACAATTTCGACAGCGAAGGCTGGAGCGCTTACTTCAACTCCTTGCGTCTGGCCGCATGGACCGCTGCGGTGGGCACATTGGTGGTGTTCACAGGCGCATTTGTGATGGAAAAAACACGCGGCTTTGTCTGGGTGCGCAACACCACGCACCTGATGGCCATGCTGTCCATGGCAGTGCCCGGTTTGGTGTTGGGTCTGTCCTATATTTTCTTTTTCAATGCACCAGGTCATCCTCTGGGCTTCATTTACGGCACCATGACGATTTTGGTGTTGAACTCGGTCGCGCACTTCTACACCGTGAGCCACATCACCGCGATCACGGCGCTCAAGCAACTGGACAGTGAATTTGAATCGGTTTCAGCCTCGCTCAAAGTCTCGGTGGGCCGCATGTTCCGACGCGTGACCGTACCTGTGTGCTTGCCTGCGGTGCTCGACATCAGCATTTACTTGTTCGTCAATGCCATGACCACCGTGTCCGCCGTGATCTTCTTGTACGGCTCCAACACCAAGTTGGCCGCCGTATCCATCGTGCACATGGACGAAGCCGGTTTCACGGCAGCCGCAGCAGCTATGGCGGTGGTCATTGTGGCCACCTCCGCAACGGTGAAGTTACTGCACAGTCTGCTGACCCGTCAGTTCAGAAAATCCACCCAAGCCTGGCGTGTTCGCTGATTGCATTTTTCGTTTTTTCCTAGGCCATTTATGACCCCCATTGCCACACCCAAAAACCAACTGGAAGCCGTCATCTTTGACTGGGCCGGAACCATGGTGGACTTCGGCTCTTTTGCCCCCACTCAAATTTTTGTCGATGCTTTTGCACAAGCCTATGGGTTTGAACTCAGCCTGGAAGAAGCCCGCAGACCCATGGGCTTGGGCAAGTGGCAACACATCGAAGCCTTGGGCCAAGACCCGGATGTGGGCCCACGTTGGACCGCGCAATTTGGCCGACCCATGTCTGAAGACGATGTGCGCCACATTTATGAAACCTTTATTCCGCTGCAGGTCGAGCGTGTGGGCGCACACAGCGACTTGATACCCGGCGCTTTATCTCTGGTGCAGGCCTTGCGCAGCCACGGGTTCAAGATCGGCTCGACCACGGGCTACCCGCGCGAGGTGATGCAACGCCTCATGGTGCTGGCCGCTGAGCAGGGCTACGCGCCCGACTGCACCGTGTGTGCCGACGATTTGGCTGCGGGCGCGCGGCCTGGCCCTTGGATGGCACTGGCCTGCGTGCAAGATTTGCACATTGGCGCGGTATCGCACTGCGTGAAGGTGGACGACACCGTGCCCGGCATTGCCGAAGGCCTGAACGCGGGCATGTGGACGGTGGGTCTGGCATTGTCTGGCAGCCCAGCCGGTTGGACACAAACCGAATACGAGCAAGCCGATGAAGCAACACGCCGCGCTGTGCGCGAACGTGTAACGCCCATGTTTGAAGCCGCAGGCGCGCATTTTGTGATCGACACGGTGGCCGACTTGCCGGCGGTGCTGCTCGACATTGAAGAACGCTTGGCCATGGGCCTGCGCCCCTGAAAGAAAGCATGAACATGAACGAGACAGCAACGCATTACGACTTGGTGGTGGTGGGCGCAGACATTGTGGGCCTGGCCACAGCCTGGACAGCTCGGCAGCGCGGCCTGCGCGTTGCCGTGGTCGAGCGCAACGCCAAAGCCATTGGTGCCTCGGTGCGCAATTTTGGCTTCATCACCGTCACGGGCCAACGACGCGGCGAGCACTGGCAGAGGGCAAAAGAAACGGCTGCGATTTGGCGTGAAGTCGCCCCCCAAGCGGGCATTGAGCTGGTGCACGAAGGCCTGCTGATGATGGCCCAACGACCCGAAGCCGTGGCGGTTTTGCAAGCCCTGATGGCGACTGAAATGGGCCAAGGCTGCAGCATGCTCAGCGCCAAAACCGCTGCGCGCGACTGGCCCTGGCTGCAAGCAGGCATGGCGCTTTTGCACAGCCCGCACGAATGTCGAGTAGAGTCACGCGATGCCATTCCCCGCCTGAGCCATTGGCTGGCACACAGCCTGGGTGTGGACTTTTTCTGGAACACGCCGGTGCTGAGCATCGACTTGCCGCACATCACCACCAGCCGTGGCCGCCTGCGTGCCGAGCATTGCGTGGTCTGCCCAGGCAACGATTTGAATGCTTTGTACCCCGAGGTGCTGGCACAAGCAGGCATACGCCAATGCACTTTGCAGATGATGCGGGTGTCGCCAGGGCAAGCGCTCAAATTGCCCAGCGCTGTCATGTCTGATTTGAGCCTGATCCGCTACGAAGGCTATGCCGACTTGCCCGAGGCAAAGCCCCTCAAGGCACGCTTGCAGACGGAACAGGCAGAGCATCTGGCCCAAGGCATTCATCTGATCGTGGTGCAGTCGGCCGATGGCTCTTTGGTGGTGGGCGATAGCCATGTTTATGGCGATGCCGAAGCGCCGTTTGCCAGCGCCCGGACCGAGGACTTGATCATGGACGAGTTTCACCAAGTGCTGAACTTGCCCAAGGCCAAAGTGACCGAGCGCTGGGTGGGCACCTACGCCTCGGCCCAAGATGTGGTGTTCAAAGCACAGCCCAGTGCGGGTGTGGCCCTTGGTGTGGTCACAGGGGGCACCGGTGCATCCACCTCGTTTGCATTGGCAAGGGAGTTGCTCGACTTGGCCATGGGGGCATGAGCGCGGTGGGCGCTTTGAGGCGTCGGCCTTTGACAACCACCGATAAAAAAATAGAACGCCGCGCCATAAGCCGCCACCATCAGCACGGAGGGCCACGGACGTGTAAAGCTGACAGTGGCTTTGATGGCCGAAGTGGCGATCACTTCAGCGGTTATGGCCAAATCCAGTGTCATGCAGGGCGTCATGCAGGTATCTTTTCATCAGGGGCTGGCAAATGCCGAACGTGAACCACGTTAAATCAGAGGTTTGAAACCATTGTGACGAATTGGGTCTTGGGGGTGGTCTTGTTGGCGGCTTTGATGCATGCTTTTTGGAATTCACTGATCAGCCACGCCAGCGACAAATCGCTGTTCACCATGGCCTTGCATGTGTGCAGCGCCCTGCTCGCCGTACCTTTGCTTTGGGTGGTGGGTTGGCCATCCGAGGCGAGTTACCCGCACCTTTTGGCGTCGATTTTGTTGCATGGCCTGTACATCTATGTGCTGACCAAGGTTTACACCCACAGCGCATTTGGTCCCGCCTACATCGTGATGCGCGGCATGGCACCTTTGTTTGTGATGCTGATCTCTTTGCTGGCATTGGACGAGACATTTACCGCGCCCGCCTTTGCGGGTTTGATGTGCCTGAGTTTGGGCATTTTATTTTTGCTGTACACCTATGCCACCCCACAAGCCAAACTGACCACCACGCTCAAAGGCGGCCACCTTCAATTTGCGCTGCTCAACGCATTGGTCATCGCGGCTTATACCGTGGTCGATGGAGCTGGCGCTCGTTTGTCAGGCAACCCCACAGCCTATGTCTTGACCTCGGCTGTGTTTGAGCCCATCTTGGTTTACCTGCTGGCCTACCGCCACCAAACACGAGCGCTTTGGCAATTTTCAAAACACAACGCGGGCTTGATTGTGCTGGGTTCTTCCATCTCCATTACCAGTTACTCGATGGTGCTGTGGGCCATGACAGTCTCGCCCATCGCTTTGGTGTCGGGCCTGCGCGAGACGTCAGTGGTGTTCGCCATGCTGATCTCCATTTTTTGGTTCAAAGAAGGACGCTTTGCATCTGCCGCCATTTCGTCTGTGTTGGTGATGGTCGGTGTTTATTTTTTGAAAGCTTGAGCCATGAAAAAAGCCATCGCGATTTTTAACCAAAGTCGGCCTGCAATTGGCTAAACGGCGCATGGAATAAAGGAAGCTCCAACCTTAAGACCCTGGTGGTACTTTCCAAGGCTACCAAGGGCAGGAAAAACGCGGCCAGTGGCAAGTGTGAGCTTGCTGCGCCCGCTTCCTGGATAAAACCAATCCGTGCATTGGCGCAGGCATGCTCAGCCCCCATCTACCCCTGCTGAATCTTGGCCAAAGCTTCCACAACTTCAAACACCGCTTGGTTGTTGATGTCTTGGACGTGCTGCTTGTAGTTGGGCAGATCGCTCAAAACAGCAGCAACTGCTCCCGGCAGTTCACTGACCGAAGCAATGACCTTGCCCAACTTGTTTTCTTCCACCCAAGTTGTGTTGTAGCGCTCTTGGGGCATGGTGGATGCGTTGAGAAAGGTGATGACCGGCAAACCCATGTGCACAGCCTCACTCAAACTGCCTGGTCCAGGCTTGCCCACAAAGTAGTCACTCAGCTGCATCAACTGATCGATGTCTTTGGTAAATCCCAAAACCCGGTGCTGAACTGAAGATGATTGCGCAGCCATTTTTTGAGCCAAAGCGCTGTTGTGCCCCACCACAAAAATCAGTTGCTGATCGGGCAGGGCCTTGGCAATTTTGAGCATCTCATTGGAGCCATGACCGCCAAACAAAACCAAACCTGTAGGGCGCTGGGGGTCCAGTCGCAAGTCTGCGAAACGGCTGGCTCTGTCCACGCATGGCTTGCGGTAAAAACTCGGGCGCAGAATCATTCCGGATGTCTGGATGATGGCTGCGGCGTCATAACCCAAGCTTGCAGCCTGGGATACTGCGAATTCAGTGCCGCAAATGATGAACTGACCTTGGTTCGGTTCTATCCAGAAATTAGGGGGGTAATCGGCCATGTCGGTCAGGACCGTGACGTAGGGAACGCCGGGACACTCGTCACGCAAGGCCTCGTACATGACCTTGTTGAAATTGGGCACCAGCGAGACCACCAGGTTGGGCCGGTTGTTGCGCCAGAACGATCGCATCTTCTTTTTGAGCTTGGGCAAAGTCAGCCGAATCATGCCCTGAAAAAGCTTGAGCTCGGTGGCCAGGCCCCGTGTCCAGCCGCGTTTCAAACGCATGTTGTACAGGTCTTCAGGCGCAAAGCCTGTCAATTTTTGGTAGTAGCGGTCTGAGTCAATGACTTCAAACAGGTTCACCAGCGTCACAGCCCAGTCAGGGTGTGCTTGGGCGATGACTTCCTGCAGGGCCAGGGCAGCAGAACGGTGCCCGCCTCCGGCATTGAAATAAATAAGTTGGACATCGTGTGGCATGGCTGTGCAGCTTGCCCGATGCGAATGACATGAGCGTGACCATAACACTGGCTGCATCCTTTTTGGGATGGTCATGCATTTGAATTTTGATTGCCACATTCACTTCACAAAAATTTCATAAATGATTTATTCATTGGAGCCATACTCAATATTTTTGAGTTTGAACATGCGTGCCATCAAAAAAGTCCGACAGCTCATTGCCCACGAGCCCTTGAACCCCACGGCTCAGATTTTTGCCCGGTTGATTTCTTCATTGGTCGATGAAGTAGATTTTTCGTTGAAGGATCTGTATGAACTCAGCAGCTCAGATTTCGAGCTGGCCATGGACATCCTGCAAGAGTGGCGGCTTGACCGTTATTACATGGGCAAAGCCAAAACATTTGATGTGGCCATGCAAGCTTTGCAGATGAACAAGCCCAAGGCTAGCAAGCCCAAAGCTTGAGGACACGCCACTCTCTAGTCAGGATTTGATTCATGCGGATTGCTTCATTTGTGGGACAAAAAGGCGGTGTGGGCAAAAGCACCTTGGCCCGCGTGTTGGCCGTGGCTGCGGCCCGGGCGCAGCACAAGGTGCTGATCGGTGACTTCGATCTGGAGCAGCTCACCTGCGTGGAATGGGGCGCTCTGAGAATGCGCAACGGCATCGAGCCGGAGATTGAAGCCCGCGCATTCAAGAGTCTGAAAAAATTGCGCAAAACAGTCGAAGGCTATGACCTGGTGGTCGTGGACACGCGGGGACTGGCTGACGAGTTGACCGAAGATGTCAGCCGCGAGAGTGACGTGGTGTTCTTGCCCACGGGTACTTCCATGGACGATCTTCGCCCCACCTTGGCGCTGGCACGCAAGCTGGCCAAAACCCGTTCCGTGGGCAACAAAATCGTCATTGTGTTGTCCAAAACCGGTCGTTCGGAGCGTCTGCTCGAACAAGCCGAGGCCACCATTGCTGAGGCAGGGTTTGACATGCTCAACGCTGTCTGGCCAGAGCGTGACGGCTTTCAGGCCGACCTGGATGTGGGCCGCGCTGGCAGCGAGTCCAGCAACCCGCACCTCAAGCAAGCGGCACAGGACGTGGAGCAGGCGCTGCTCACTTTGGCAATGAGCTGAGGCCTGTGCGGTTTACAACCCGATCACACCACCGTCTTTGCGCGTGATCACGATCGTGGCCGAACGTGGACGGCCCTGTGCACCGAAGCCTGCATTGCCTGGCCACATGCTTTGTGGTGTGCTGCCGCTGGCCAAGGGCTTGGACAACTCGCCAGGGTGCTGAATGTTCACAAACAAGGTGCGGCCATCTGCCGTTTAGGTGATGCCTGTAACTTCAGCGCCAGGGGGAGCCACCAAGAATCGGCGCAGTTTGGCATCGCCCAAAGCGGCGCCCATGAAGGTCTCTTGGGTGCCGGTTTGCTCAACACCACCGACCACCATTTTGTTTTTCACGGTCACTTTGCCGCCATCACCCACTTGGCCAGGAATGGCGGCCAGCATCATGCAGTTGCTTTCGTCGGTGAAAGCGCCATCATCGGTTTGAATCCAGCAGATGCCGGTGGCTTTGCTGAACCACAAGCCATCCGGCGAAGAGAATGAATTTTTGGAGGTCAGGCCCGACAAGTTGGCATCGCCCGAGTCTTCCTCAGCGCCGAACAAGAAGATGTCCCAAGTGAAGGCTTTGGAGGTGGATTTTTGGCCCGATTCATTGAATCGGATGATGTGGCCGTGCGGATTGCCCATGCCTTTTTTGCCATCCAAGTCCATGTAGGCGCGGGGGTTGGCAGGGTCCACCTTGGTCGGGGTGCGGTTGTCCGCGTTGTTGTTGGTCAGGGCGAAATACACCTCGCCATTGCGGTAGTTGACGGCACCCCACTCCGGACGGTCCATCTTGGTGGCCCCCACGGCGTCTGCGGCGTGGCGGGCATTGACGAACACATCGGCTTGGTTGGTAAATTTGTAGGCGCTGTGGTTGGCAATGCGTGGATCGGTGATGGTCAGTTCCAGCCATTCGCCTTGGCCGGTGGCATCAAAGCGAGTGACATACAGTTTGCCTTCGCTCAAGTACTTGTCACCCGCCACCATGCCGCCGCCCACATCACGCGGGTCCCACACGGCGGTGGTGACAAATTTGTAGATGTACTCGTTGCGCGCATCGCAGCCCATGTAGAAAGCCAGTGGCTGACCTGCCTGCGGCAGGCTGCAGACAGCGGCTTCGTGCGCAAATCGTCCCATGGCCACACGCTTGACCGGTGTGGAGTTGGGGGCCAGCGGGTCAATTTCGACGTTGTAGCCAAAGGTGTTGGCCTCGTTGCGGAAATCTTTGTCAGCGTTGGCACCGGTGGCTGCCAGATTCCAGCGGGCGAAGCGGTCGTCAGTGGACGAGACGGTGTGCCAACCTTGGCTGGGCGCGCGCGTGGCACCGGCCGCTGGTGCTGCAGAGGGCACGCCATAACGCTTGCGTGCAGCGATTTCTTTGGGAGGCAAGGCAGCGCCCACACCCGTGGTTTGAAAGTAATAAGCCCAGTTTTCTTCGCAGCCCAGGTAAGTGCCCCATGGGGTTTTGCCGTGGCCGCAGTTGTTCAACGTACCACGCGACATGCTGCCCGCCGGTTCCCAACGCGTGACCATGAAGCTGCGAATCGCTTCAATGTGCGCACGCGGCCCGCTGATGCGCATCGGTGTTTGCGCGGTGATGCGGCGGTTGAGCGGTGAGTCTTGCTTGACACGCCAGCCCTGATGCGTCTTGACCATCTCGACGACCGACACACCATGGTGGTTGATCTCTTTGAGGACTTCCAATTCGGGACGGGTGCCCAGATCCCAGTTGCCAAACTGGTGAAATTTTTTGCCGCTGACACCGTTGCTGGTCTGGCCATTGGGGTGCATGAAATGCGCATCGGCCGAGCTTTCGTGATTGACACACAGCACGGCACGGCCTGTTTCTTTCTCGGTATATCGGCCATTGGCATCGATGTAGTAAATGTCCATGCCATCGTGGTGATCGCCTACGCGACGCGACCAGTCGTCCGCTTCCGTGCCCTTGTTCGAATAAGCGGCCAGGGCCGAATCCAAGGCATCGCCTGTGGCATGCAAGACGCTGTACTGGTAGCCGGGCGGCAGCATCACGCTGTCGAGCAGGCTCTTTTCAACAGCGGGAAAACCCAGCGCCTTGGGCACAGCGGCTGTTTCAGAACCCCAAGTGGCGCAACCGGGCAGCATGGCAAGACCCGCCAAACCGAAGCCACCACGCAGCAAACCGCGGCGCATCGGGGTTTGCAGGGACTGACTCAGAACATCCTGGAAGTGAGGGTTGCCGGAGACGTTGCAGATGGGGTCGTGGACGCGGTGTGACATATCGAATTTCAAAGGTGATTTCAAAAGCAAATGCCCCTTTCGGGGCACTTGCAGTTTTAGCGATGCTAAGTGGGGGTCAGAGGCCGATCACACCACCATCAGTGCGGGTAATAACAATGGTGGCCGAACGTGGGCGGCCTTTGGGACCATAGCCCATGTTGCCAGGCCACTGACTGGTGTGTGTGAACTCAGCTGCCGTACCAATGGCATTGGTGTTTTCACCAGGGTGCTGAATGTTCACAAAGATGGTTTTGCCATCGGCCGTCTCGGTGATGCCAGTGACTTCGGCGCCCACGGGTGCCACCAAGAAACGGCGCAACTGGGCTTCTCCCAGAGCCGCACCAATGAAGGTGTCTTGCTTGGCCACCACCTCGGTTCCGCCAACCACCATCTTGTTTTCGACGCTGATCTTTTTACCGTCGCCCACTTTGCCAGGGATGGCAGCCAACAGCATGCAGTTGGTCTCATCGGTGAATGCACCATCATCGGTCTGGATCCAGCAAATGCCCGTGGCTTTGGAGAACCACAAGCCGTCTGGCGACGAGAAGCTGTTTTTAGCAGTCAAACCGGACAAATTCACATTGGCTGGCATGTCCTCTTCAGCACCGAACAAGAAGATGTCCCAAGTGAAGGCCGAAGCGGTCGACAAATTGTCTTTTTCCTTCCAGCGGATGATATGGCCATTGGGATTGCCAGAGCCTTTTTTACCATCAGCATCCGCATAGGCGCGGGGATTGGCCGGGTCTGTTTTGCCAGGGGTGCGGTTGGTATTGGAGTTGTTGGTGAGGGTCATGTAGATCTCACCGTTGGCAGGGTTGACCGCACCCCACTCAGGACGGTCCATCTTGGTGGCACCTACCGCATCCGCAGCCGAGCGGGCATTCACAAAAACGTCAGCTTGGTTAGCAAACTTGTACGTAGCGTAGCCAGAGATGAGCGGGTTGGTGATTGTCAGCTCGATCCACTGACCACTGCCATCGGCATTGAACTTGGCGGCGTACAACTTGCCTTCGTTCAGGTACTTGTCACCAGCGGCCAAACCACCACCGATGTCTTTTTCATCCCAGTTGGCGGCGGTGACGAACTTGTAGATGTACTCGTTACGGGAATCGCAGCCCTGATAAAACGCCAATGGCTTGCCCACCACAGGCAGACCGCACCATGCGCCCTCGTGGGCAAAACGGCCCATGGCGACGCGCTTGGCAGGTGTGCCATTGGTCACTGGGTCAATTTCCACGTTGTAGCCAAAGGTGTTGGGCTCATTGCGGAAGTCTGCGGCTGCAGTGGCACCGATGGGGGCGACATTCCAGCGTGTGAAGCGGTTGTCCGTATCGGAAGGTGTGTACCAGCCTTGACCCGATGCAGCAGTAGCCGTCGCAGAGAGCGCTGAACGTGCAACGCCATAACGGCGACGCGACTCGGTGGTGTTGGCATCCAAAGCTGGCGTGCCGGCGGGCATGTTGAAGTAAACCGCCCAGTTTTCTTCGCAAGCCAAATAAGTGCCCCAAGGCGTGATGCCATGGCCGCAGTTGTTCAAGGTGCCACGAGCGGTGGCGCCTGTTGTGTCAAACGCGGTGACCATGAAGGCCTTGATGTCGTTCATGTGGGCTGCAGGACCGGCAATGCGCACTGGCGTTTGAGCTGTGACACGGCGGTTGTACAAAGAATCCACCACATAAGACCAGTTGGTTCCGCTCTTGCGCAACTCGACCACCGAGACACCATGGTGGTTAATTTCTTTGAGCACTTCCAGGGCTGGACGGGTGCCTACATCCCAATCACCAAACTGAGAAAACTTCTTGCCGTTCACGCCGTTGCTGGTTTGACCTTTGGGGTGAAAGAAGTGTGCATCGGCCGAGCTTTCATGGTTGACAGCCAGCACTGCACGGTCTGTGGCCTTGGCTGAAAACTTCCCGTCGGCACCGATGTAAAAAAGGTCCATGCCGTCGTGGTGGTCACCCACACGCATGCTCCACTCGTCAGTCTCAGTGCCCAAGTTGGAATAGGCGGGGATGCTGGAGACCAAGCGGTCACCCGTGGCGTGCAAAACGGTGAAGGTGTAGCCAGGTGGCAAGATCACTTGGTCCAAAATGCTTTTACCAACGGCGGTGAAAGCCAGGCCAGCAGCAGGCGCGCCGCTGCTTCCACCGCAGCCTGCCAGCATGGGCAAGCTGCCTACAGCCATCAGGCCCACGCCACCTTGAATTAGGCTGCGACGGCTGATCTTGGCTTTGGCCAGCACTTGGTCAAAGTGTTCGTTGGTCGAAATGTTGGTGTTGTCATCAGGATGATGCGCCATGTAAAAGCTCCATATGGTTAAGTTGAAATAGCTTGTTCATTTTGGTAATTGAATGTGACCAACCCATGACACTCTAAAAATTTCGAATTTTTTTGATTCATCTTTTTGTCACATTTGCGTGACTCAATATGGCGAAATGAATTGCCAAAAATCTCACATTTTTTTGCATCACAAATTTTCATCACCGTACTCTTTGGTGATCGTTATCGCTACTTTTTTAACCGCCTGCGGCGGCTCGGGTGCTGGGCCTTCCATACTGACCCCACCCAACATGCCAACACCACCTACCGTGGGCGCTGTCGTTCTCAGAGCGCCTGTTTTGTCGTTCAACGACACCGGCCTGAGCATCACTGACGGCGTCACCAGCAATGGTCGGTGGGCTGTTGAAAGCGCAGGCATCGACTGGGAGTTTTCGCTGGACCAAGGCAGCAGTTGGACACGCGGATCTGGCGCTTCTTTCGCTGTGACAGGAGACGGTGCCAAAGTGATTTGGGTTCGCGCACGGGACGACGCAGGCAACAAGTCTGAGATCGTGCGCGTCAACTGTTTTTTAGACACCACGGCACCCGCTGCTTTGGGCGTCGCCGGCCAAACCGAAGGGGTGACCAACAGCTTGAAACTCTCGGGCATTGAACCCGGTGCGCGCTGGGAATATTCGCTGGACGAGCAACGCTCATGGGCTCCGGGTCAATGCACCGCGCTGGGCATTTTGGGCAACAACTTGAGCCGCATCTGGTTGCGCCAAATGGACTTGGCCGGTAACGCTTCTGGCGCCCAAGCATTTGACTTGCAAAACCAAAGTCTGGTAGCCCACGAAGTATCAGACAACCCATTGCAACCCAGCATTTTGACGCCGGGCTTGCAGACCTATTTGATCCATGGCGTGGTGGCGCGCGGTGATCGTGACTATGTCACTTGGGACATTCCCAAAGGACAAATGGTCAAGTCAGTCAAGCTGGTGCAGTATGTTTCGGAAGATGCCATTGCCTTTTATGCTTTGCAGCGCAACAAGGTTTTTGATGCCGGCGAGGATGTTTCACGGATGCTGGTTTTTGGCCACATGGGGCCCAGTGATTTGGGGCGCAATGTGTTGGCCAATGCACCCAAGTCTCAACTGGGCGAAGGGGCCATGACGCTGTGGTTTCAGCAAACCGGACCTCTGTCTACGCAGTACGCGATCGAGGTGGTCTTGGCCCCAGCGGATTGATTTGAAAAGATCAGCCCTGGAACAGGTTTTCATCGTTCAACGAAAGCGCCATTTCATGCCTAGTTGCAATCTGTTGTTTTGGGGCTCGTAAGCACCCCTGGTTTGGCCTGCCAAAGTCATCATTTGGACATCCGAGTCGTCCACCCATGTCCAGCGTGCATAGGGTTCGAGTTCACCTCGGCTGGTATGGCGCTTCTGACTGATTTGAAAGTAAGCACCCTTGCGCTGGGTATTGGTCACATCTTGCAAACTGCGATCCGTTTGTGACAAGCGGGAAACATGTTCTCCCCACAAGAGCCAGCCTGCTTCGATTGCCCACCGCTGATCACCGACCGATTGCCAACGCACTGGCAACCAGACTTGGGTAGAAAGCCGGTCATAGCCCCCAAAACCCAAACTGGTGGTGCCGCGCAAAAAATTACTGTGGGTGTGTAAAGCCAAACCGACCTGCCATTGGGGTTGTGCTGTTGATGCCCTGAGAACTCGCCAGCGGGTGTCAAGGTTCAGTACCGAGTCCAAACGCCCTGACGGGACGCTGCTGTAGTTTTGCAGGCCCAGCTGCGCTTCAGCCTCCAAGGTGAGCGGTCCCCAGGCTCGGCTTTGCCAATGCACGCCCAGCTCGGGGCCTTTTAAATTCATTTGCGGTTCGCTGTAATCCTGCCAACCTGCACTCAGCTGCCATGCCCCCCGATTTTCTTCAGGTTGTGCTTGGGCCGAGCCCATGGCGCCCACAAACGCCCAAATTACGCATGCCCTCCAAACCGGGGATTCACCGATCCGATGCAAACACTGAATGTTCCGAAAAACAAGCAACATGACATTCCTTTGAAAACCCGCAGAACGATTGTGCTGTGAATCTTTGACGGCTTCAAGACCATGGCAGCCCAGCGCTTCGGGACTGCCCACCCAAGACGCCCAGCTCAACCCGCCTTGATCGCTGCCAAAGCATCGACCACTTCAAACACCGCCTGGTTGTTCATGTGTTGAACATGTTGATGGTAGAGCGGCAAGTCGCTCAACAGCACGTCCACAGCACCCGGCAATTGACTGACCGATGCAATGACCTTGCCCAGTTGGTTCTCTTCCAACCACACCGTGTTGTACCTTTCTTGGGGCATGGTGGCGCCGTTGCGAAAAGTGATGACGGGCAAACCCATGTGCACCGCCTCACTCAAGCTGCCGGGCCGGGTTTGCCCACAAAATAATCACACAGGTGCATGACGAGGTGGATATCCTGGACGAAACCCATGACACGGTGCCGGGCAGAAGCCGATTGCGCTGCCATTTTTTTGGCCAAGGCGGTGTTATGGCCCGCCACAAAAATCAGCTGTCGGTCAGGCAGCGCCTTGGCAATTTGCAGCATTTCAGAGGACCCATGCCCACCAAACAGGATCAAGCCCGTGGGGAGGTTGGGGTCCAGACCCATCTCTGCCAGTCGGGCTGGTTTGTCCACCGACTGCTTGCGGTAAAAATCCGGGCGCAAAATCATGCCCGATGTGGTGGTGATGGCCTGTTGGTCATACCCCAGCGCGGCCGCCTGGGAAGCCGCAAACGCTGTGCCACAAATGATGTACTGATCTTGCCGAGGCTCCATCCAGAAGTGAGGCGGGTAATCGGCCATGTCGGTCAAGACCGTGACATAAGGCACCCCCGGCAATTCGTCCCGCAGCGCCTCGCACATGACTTTGTTGAAATTGGGCACCAGCGAGACCACCAAGTCCGGCGGGTTGCTGACCCAAAATGACCGCACCTTTTTTTTGAGCTTGGGCAAGGTCAACCGGATCATGGTCTGAAAAATCTTGAGCTCCGTGGCCAAGCCACGGGTCCAGCCTTTTTTCAGCCTCAGGTTGTACAAATCTTCCGGGGCAAAGCCGGTCAGTTTTTGGTAATAGCGGTCCGAGTCAATGACCTCAAAAAGATTGACCAAAGACACCGACCAGTCCGGGTGCTTTTGAGCGATGACTTCCTGCAAGGCCAGCGCTGCGGACCGGTGGCCTCCCCCTGCGTTGAAGTAAATGAGCTGAACAAGGTATTTCATCGGACACAAGCTTTCCCGCTGCGAATGACATGGGCGTGACCGTGTTTGCCCCTGTTTTCACAGGGGTCTGTTCATGGGCTTGGCGTTTCATCACCACAGCCGATTCATGAAAATGTCACACATCAGGGATTCATAGCCTTCACAATCAGCCTCTTCGGGTTTGATCATGTGTGACCTTCATTTCTTCAGGAACTGTTCATGCGAATTGCTTCATTTGTGGGACAAAAGGGCGGTGTTGGCAAAAGCACCTTGGCCCGCGTGTTGGCCGTGGCTGCGGCCCGGGCGCAGCACAAGGTGCTGATCGGTGACTTCGATCTGGAGCAGCTCACCTGCGTGGAATGGGGCGCTCTGAGAATGCGCAACGGCATCGAGCCGGAGATTGAAGCCCGCGCATTCAAGAGTCTGAAAAAATTGCGCAAGGACGTGGTGGGCTACGATCTGGCCGTGGTGGACACCCGGGGATTGGCCGATGAGTTGACCGAAGATGTCAGCCGCGAAAGTGACATCGTGTTCTTGCCCACGGGCACCTCCATGGACGATCTTCGCCCCACATTGGCCTTGGCGCGCAAGCTGTCCAAAACCCGGGCGGTTGGCAAAAAAATCGTCATTGTCCTGTCCAAAACAGGCCGCTCAGAACGCCTTCTCGAACAACCGGAAGCCACCATTGCCGAGGCCGGTTTTGACATGCTCAATGCCGTCTGGCCCGAGCGCGACGGGTTCCAAGCCGACTTGGATGTGGGCCGCGCTGGCAGCGAGTCCAGCAACCTCCACCTCAAGAAGGCTTCTCAGGAAGTAGAGCAGGCCATGCTCACTTTGGCCATGCGCTAAGGCCTGCGCGGTTTACAGCCCGATCACACCACCATCCTTGCGCGTGATCACGATCGTGGCCGAGCGTGGACGGCCTTGGACACCGTAACCCTGGTTGCCGGGCCAGACGCTTTCCGGGGCTTCGCCCGAAGCCAGCGGCTTGGACAACTCGCCAGGGTGCTGGATGTTGACAAACAAAGTGCGGCCGTCGGCGGTTTCGGTGATGCCGGTGACCTCAGCGCCCTTGGGGGCGACCAAGAAGCGGCGCAGTTTGGCATCACCCAAAGCGGCGCCCACAAAAGTTTCTTGGGTGCCGGTTTGCTCAACACCACCGACCACCATTTTGTTTTTCACGGTGACTTTGCCGCCGTCGCCCACTTGGCCAGGAATGGCAGCCAGCATCATGCAGTTGCTTTCGTCGGTCATGGCGCCGTCGTCGGTCTGAATCCAACAAATGCCGGTGGCCTTGCTGAACCACAGGCCGTCAGGCGATGAGAACGCGTTTTTGGCGCTCAAGCCGGACAAGTTGGCATCGCCCGAGTCTTCTTCTGCACCAAACAAAAAGATGTCCCACGCAAAGGCTTTGGCCGTGGATTTTTGACCCGTTTCGTTGAAACGGATGATGTGGCCGTGCGGGTTGCCCGTGCCTTTTTTGCCATCCATGTCCATGTAGGCGCGGGGGTTGGCCGGGTCCACCTTGGTCGGGGTGCGGTTGTCCGCGTTGTTGTTGGTCAGGGCGAAATACACCTCGCCGTTACGGTAGTTGACAGCGCCCCACTCTGGACGGTCCATCTTGGTGGCACCGACAGCATCGGCTGCATGGCGTGCGTTGACGAACACATCGGCCTGGTTGGCAAATTTATAGGCACTGTGGTTGGCAATGCGTGGATCGGCGATGGTCAACTCCAGCCATTGGCCTTGGCCCGTGGCATCAAAGCGCGCTGCGTACAGCTTGCCCTCACCCAAGTACTTGTCGCCAGCCACCAAACCACCACCTACGTCGCGCGGATCCCAAACCGCGGTGGAAACAAATTTGTAGATGTACTCGTTGCGGGCGTCACAGCCCATGTAAAAGGCCAAGGGCTCGCCCGCCTTGGGCAAGCTGCAAACGGCGGCTTCGTGGGCAAAACGGCCCATGGCCACGCGTTTGGCGGGCGTGGAATTGGGCGACAACGGGTCGATTTCGACGTTGTAGCCAAAGGTGTTGGCTTCGTTGCGGAAGTCACGCTCGGCATTGGCGCCTGTGGCCGCCAAATTCCAGCGGGCAAAACGGTCATCGGTGGCCGAGACAGTGTGCCAGCCTTGGCTGATGGCTCTTTGCACACCGGCAGCGGGGGCTGCAGCAGCGACGCCATAGCGACGGCGTGCCGCCACTTCTTTGGGAGGGATGCCGGTGCCCGTGCCCGTGGCCTGGAAGTAAAACGCCCAGTTTTCTTCACAACCCAAATAGGTGCCCCATGGCGTTTTGCCGTGGCCGCAATTGTTCAAAGTGCCGCGCGACATGGCACCGGCCGTGTCCCAACGGGTCACCATGAAGCTGCGGATGTTGTCGATTTCTGCGCGTGGGCCGCTGATGCGGGTCGGTGTTTGGGCGGTGATGCGGCGGTTCAAAGGCGAGTCTTGCTTGATGCGCCAGCCTTGTGGGGTTTTGACGATCTCGACCACCGAAACGCCGTGGTGGTTGATTTCCTTGAGCACTTCCAATTCGGGGCGGTTACCCAAATCCCAGTTTCCAAACTGGTGGAATTTTTTGCCGCTCACACCATTGGACGTTTGACCGTTGGGGTGCATGAAGTGCGCATCGGCCGAGCTTTCATGGTTGACACACAGCACGGCGCGGCCGGTTTCGTTCTCGGTGTAGCGGCCATTGGCATCGATGTAATAAATGTCCATGCCGTCGTGATGGTCACCAATGCGGCGCGACCAGTCATCGGTCTCCGTGCCTTTGTTGGAGTAAGCGGGCAGTGTTGAATCCAGTGCATCGCCGGTGGCGTGCAATACCGTGTACTGGTAACCGGGCGGCAATGTCACATTGTCCAGCAAGCTTTTGTCCAAGGAAGGAAAGCCCAGCGCCGAAGGTGCTGCCGCCATGCCCGACACCATGCTGGCGCAACCGGGCAGCATGGCCAAACCGGCCAAGCCCAGACCACCGCGCAACAAACCACGGCGTGCAGGGTTTTGCAGCGATTGGGCCAATACGTCTTGGAAATGGG
>NZ_JBILQU010000070.1:0-16000 GCF_044373035.1 Limnohabitans sp.
GGTCGGTTGAGATGGCGATATGCAAACCGATGATCAGCCCGATGACAGAAAAAAAGGGTCTGTGCGGGTTGAGGGGCTCTGGCACTGCTCAATCAAAATCGGTTGAGGCGGTCATTTGACAATGGCGGCATCGCAATCGCTGTAATGGATCTACTGTGACCGGCCAAGAGGGGCCATCAACGCTTTTGCCAGGACATTTCGTCTCGACGACCAGCGCCGAGTTTGGGCGATGAAACTCAAACGCTTCGGATCGGAACTCCCCGCAATTGCTGCAAACCATTGTCGTCCCGCGGACGCGGGTAACGCGTCGGATCGATCCGGTGAAGCAGCCAAGCTTGACGGCTTTGGGCGGCGCGCACGTTGCGGGCCTTCACATGGCCAAAGCCTCGCATGGACAGCGGCAGCGCCATGATGTCGCGCATCAACGCTTGATTTTTTGTGTTGACCAAGGGCAACAACTCTTGCACCAGTTGGATTTGGGCATCAATCAGATGACGTTCCATGCGCCGCTCGTGCGTGTAGCCAAACGGGTCCCATATCGTGCCGCGCAACACCTTTGCCTTGGCCAGAAGCCCCAACACTGGGCGCATCCAGGCACCCAAGGTGACTTTGCGTGGTGCTTTTCCATCTGATTCTTTAAACAGCGCGGGCGGTGACATGTGAAAGGCCAGCCGGTAATCGCCCTCAAACTGCGCATCGAGTTGCGCTTGGAAGGCCTTGTCACTGAACAACCTGGCAACTTCGTATTCATCCTTGTAGCTCATCAATTTGTGCAGGCTACGCGCCACCGTCATGCTCAAGGTGTCATCTGACAAGCCGGCTGCTTGTATGGCCCGATGAACATCATTCATCAAGCGTGTGTAGCGTTGAGCCCAGCCATCGTTCTGATAGGCCGCTAGATGGTGGCTGGCCTGTTCGATGTAGCTGTGCAGGTCTTCTTGTGTGGGATTTGCTGTCGCGGACACGCTCAATGCCATGGGATCTGCAGCGGCCAGTCGACCAACGGTGAAGGCCAGTAAGTTGGCTTCCACGGCGACGTTGTTCAAACGGATGGCCTGCTCCAGCGCCGCCAAGCTGACAGGCACTAGCCCACGCTGCCAGGCATAACCCATTGCCAAGATGTTGGCGGCCAGTGTGTCGCCCAGTACCTGCTCAGCCAGTGCCTGAGCATCAAAGGTTTCTACCTGCGCATTGCCTGCAGAAAAGCGTATTTTTTCTACCAACAAGTTGGTTTGCACTTGCGCATCCGGGTTGCGCACAGCATCGGCAACAGGTGTTTCATGCACATTCACCAGCACGCGTGTACGCCCATGGCGAATCGTTTGAAGTGCTTCAGGAGTAGCAGCCACCACCGCATCGCATGCCAGCAAGGCATCCGCTTGTTGGGTATCGATGCGCACTTGGTTGAGCAGTTCTCGTGTGGGAGCTATGCGTACAAAACTGAGCACAGAGCCACCTTTTTGGGCAAAGCCCATGAAGTCAAGCACGCTGGCGTGCTGCCCTTGCAGGTGCGCTGCCATGGCAATGACTGCGCCCACCGTCACCACGCCGGTGCCGCCCACGCCAGTGATCAGCAAGTCCCAGGGGCTATCGGTGCTGCGAGGATGGATGTCAGGCAAGCGTGCAGCGTGTGCCATGAACTGCTGTCGCGCCTGCGGTGATGCGCCCGTCTTGCGACGCAAACGACCACCGATCACGCTGACAAAACTCGGGCAAAAACCATTGGCACAAGAGTAATCCTTGTTGCAATGCGTCTGGTCGATCTTGCGCTTGCGACCCCATGGCGTCTCCTGCGGCAGCACAGCTACGCAATTGCTTTGCACACCGCAGTCACCACAGCCTTCACATACCCCTTCGTGGATCATCAGGCGACGCGCTGGATCGCTCAGCTCACCTTTCTTGCGGCGTCGACGTTTTTCGGCGGCGCAGGTCTGCTCATAAATCAGCACTGAAACACCCGTCAATTCGCGCAAATTGCGTTGTACCATGTCCAATTCTTCACGCGGATGAAATGTGGCGATTGACGGAAAACGGCTTTTGACGGCGTTAAATTTTGTGATGTCATCGCTCACGATCGCCACCGCCGCAACGCCTTCGCTCTCAACCTGGCGCGCAATGGCATCTACGCTGATGACACCATCGACGGGTTGCCCGCCTGTCATCGCCACCGCATCGTTGAACAAAATTTTGTATGTGATGCGGCACTTGGCCGCAACCGCTTGCCGAATGGCGAGGTAGCCCGAGTGGTAATACGTACCGTCGCCCAGATTCTGGAAGACATGCGGCGTGCGAGTAAAGCGCGAGTGCGAGACCCAGTCCACACCTTCGCCTCCCATCTGGATCAGGCCAGCGGTGTCGCGTTCCATCCAGTTGGCCATGAAGTGGCAGCCAATGCCTGCGCGCGCGGTGGAGCCTTCGGGCACTTTTGTTGATGTGTTGTGTGGGCAGCCAGCACAAAAGTATGGCAGCCGCTTGACCGCATCGCTGGCGTTACTCAGCATGTCTGCGGGCACGAAGTCGAGCACCTTCAGATGCGAAATATTCAGCGCCACTAACGTGTGCTGTTGTAACCAGTCAGCCACTTGCACGATCAGACGAGAGGGGCGCAATTCGCCCAACGCTGACAAGAGCGCCTGACCTTGTGCATCGCGTTTGCCCACGATGACAGGCCGCGAAGGCGCGTTGTAAAACAGATCGCGCAATTGTTGCTCGACGATGGGCGCTTTTTCTTCGATCACCAGAATCTCCCTAAGGCCTTGTGCAAAGGCATGCATACGGGTGGTTTCGATCGGGAAGGTCAAGCCTAACTTGATCACGCGTACACCAGCAGCAGCCAGTGAGGCTTCGCTCAGGCCCAATCGCCGGAACACTTCCATCAAATCATGGTGGGCCTTGCCCGCTGTGACAATACCAATGTGGGCCTGCGGGCTGACGATCACCTGGCGGTCAATGCTGTTCACTTGTGCGAAGGCGACCACCGCGCTCAGCTTGTCGTGTAGGCGCGATTCGAGACGCAAAGACGGCAAATCAGGCCAGCGGTAATGCAGGCCATCGGCAGGTGCAACATGTCCCGTCAGGTCTTGTACTTCTTGTGGTCGCTTCCAAAGACCCAGCTGCGCGTTGATGGCGTCCAGATCCACCGTTGTGCTGCTTTCCACCACTTCTGACAACGCGGTCAGGCCCACCCAGGCACCCGAATAACGTGATAAGGCAAAGCCATACAAGCCAAAGCTCACCAGCTCCGTGACATCAGCTGGCGAGACCACTGGCATGTGCCACGATTGAAACACCTGGTCGCTCTGATGCGGCATGGACGAGGACACGCAGCCATGGTCATCGCCCGCCACCACCAACACACCACCGTGCGGTGACGAGCCGTAGGCGTTGCCGTGTTTGAGAGCATCCCCTGCGCGGTCCACCCCCGGGCCTTTGCCGTACCACAGACCGAATACACCATCGACCGTGCGCTCTGGGTCGGATTCCACGCGCTGCGTCCCCAGCACCTGAGTGGCTCCCAGCTCTTCGTTGATGGCAGGCACAAACTCGATACCCGCATTCTTGAACTGTTCACCTTGTTTCCAGATGACCTGATCAACCATGCCCAGTGGCGAGCCCCTGTAGCCGCTGATGAAACCTCGGGTGTTCCATTGCTGGCTTTCGTCGTAACGGCGCTGCATCAGCACCAACCGCACCAGCGCCTGCGTGCCCGACAAAAAGACCACACCCTGCGACGCCCAGACGTTGTCCATGAGCTGGTAATCGCGCAAAACCGCAGGATTGGCGGCATGGGTCAGGGGGTTGTTGATCATGGGTGCCTCCGTATTTGTGGAGCAAGAATAGACCCTCTATTTGCGAATAAAAACCTTATTCAGACCGTTCCAGCATCCAAGTGAGAATGAAATTCTCAAAATCAATACAATTAAAGAATGAAAGACGTTTATAGCTTGAAAATCCTCGAATCCTTGCTACAGGATTCGCGTATGACCGTGCAGCAAATCTCAGAGCGGGTAGGTCTGTCCACCACGCCATGCTGGAAACGCATCAAGGAGATGGAGAGCCAAGGCGTCATCACCGGCTACACCGTTCAGGTGGACCGCAAAAAGGTAGGGCTGAATTTGATGGTGATGGCCGATATCAACCTATCCCAGCACACTGAAAAAACAGTGGCCGAATTTGAGGCGGCTGTGCAGGCTTCGCCTCACATCGTGCACTGTTATTCCACCACGGGCCAATCAGACTATGTGTTGACCATCATGGCGCAAGATATCGAGGCGTATGAACACTTCCTGATGAAAACTTTGTTTAAGCTGCCCGCAGTGGCGCATGTGCGTTCGAGCATCGTGTTGCGGGATATCAAACAGGTTTCAGTGCTGCCGCTTTGAACAAGTCATTGCTTTAGATTTCGGGTAATGGCCGTTTCCTGGCTGGTGCACGGCGGGTCGCTATTAACGCAAACAAGTTGACGTCTCGGGAAATATGACCGAGCCGCTTTGGGTCGCAAGCCGAAGTAGTGCCAACCGACCCACACTCACTTGGCCATCGAACAATGCCCGCCACTGCTGGCCTGGCCAGAACCCGCCGCGATCAGCGGGGGTTCGTTGCGCAGGTCCACCGGGGCCGAGACCATGAAGTCCCAGCTCAAAAAGGCGGCCAGGCCGAGCCAGAAAACCGCTTGTAATTGGTGCGTGGTGCTCATGCGGCCTCCTTCAAAATTGGTAATGGCGGCGCACGCGCACACCGATCAGCGTGCCTGCAAAAGCCAGGGGCACCCAGATCCAGCCGTGCAAGCTGCCGGTGGAAATGCCGCTGAGCATGGCGCCGATGTTGCAACCAAACGCCAGGCGCGAGCTGTAGCCCATGACGAAACCGGCAATCAGGCCAATCACCCATTGCTGGGTGGTCAAAGGCGTGCTGTTGGAGGCGGCTTTGGCCGAAACCCACAGCGCACCGCCCAAGATGCCGATGTTGGTGATGGTGGTCACGTCCATGAACACGGTTTGTGTCAGGCGTTGTGCGTTGCCCGTCTGACCCCAAAAGGCGTTGGCCGTGGGGTCAAAAGCGCCCAGCGCCACCGACACCTTGGCGGCCCACAGGCCAAAGCCGTACACCACACCCCAGGGCTGGCCCGCCAGCAGCAAGTTGAGTGTGGCCAGCACCGCCAGCGCCACGGCACCCCAAAGCCAGCGTTTGTCCAGCCAGGTTTGGCCCGCGCCCACCCACAGGCGCACCGCCACCAGCACGGCGGCCAGCAAAGCCAGCGTCAGGGCCAGCGCGCCGCCTGTGCCGTACGCGGCTGAAAAACTGACCGGGGCCATTTGGCCCAGCGACAGCCAGCTGTCCAGGTGCACCGATCCCAAAAAACTGCCCAGTGCAAACAGCGGCAAGATGCCCATGTTGAGGGGCACGCCCAAACCGGCTTTGTACAAAGTGCCCGAACCGCAGCCGTCGGCAATTTGCATGGTCAGCCCGAACACGAACGCACCCA
This sequence comes from Limnohabitans sp., assembly GCF_044373035.1. GTDB lineage: Bacteria > Pseudomonadota > Gammaproteobacteria > Burkholderiales > Burkholderiaceae_C > Limnohabitans_A. The sequence continues at coordinate 5,486 of NZ_JBILQU010000070.1, forward strand.
CCAGCAAGCTCACGCTGGGTGGCCCCAAAGCGGCTTGCAATTCAGAAAACTGCCCCAGCAGCGGCAGCGCCGCCAGGCTGGCCAGGGCCAGCAGCAGCACCTGCCCGGCAACGCCCTGGGGGTTGCGCTGCTCAATGAGTTGTCGCCAGCCGGTGGTGAAGCCAAAGCGCGCCCCCGCCAAAGCCGCGCCCATGCCCACGCCCACCAGCATCAGCACCGCCTGGCGGATGGACACGGACAGGGCTAAAAAGATGAAAAAAGCGGCCAGCAAGGCCGCTAAAGGAAGGCGTTTCATGATCCGAGTTTATTTGAAGGTTTTCTCAGCCCAGAACTTGGCGTCGATCAAGAGCTGCTTGGGGCGGCTGGGCACGTTGGCCATGGGCAGGCCGTTGGGGTCTTTCGACCATTCGACCATGGAGCCGGCGTAAAGCTTCACGTTTTTCTGGCCCAGCACTTCGGACATGGCAAACCAGTTGGTCGCCGCCCAGTGGCCGGTGTTGCAAAACGACACGGTCTCTTTGGCCGGATCGATGGGGCTGGACGCGGCCACTTTTTGGGCTTGGTCGGTGCTCACAAAGGTGGAGGTGCCGGGGGCAAACCATTTGTCGTGCTCGACGTTCACCGCGCCTTGCAAGGTGCCAGGCACGCTGGCCGCCACATGGCGGGTGTCGCCCTTGAAGAAGTCGGCCGGACGGGCGTCGATCAGGGCGGCATCGCCCGACTTCACGCGGGCCACCAGCTCTTCTTTGGTGGCCACCAAGCTTTTGTCGATTTGCGGCTGGAAGCTGCTGGCAGCGACTTGCACGGCCGTGTTGTTTTGCGGCAGGCCCGCCGTGGTCCAAGCCCGAACGCCGCCGTTGAGCACCGACAGCTCTTTGAGGCCCAGCACTTTGAGGGTCCAGTAGACGCGAGCAGAAGCGCCGAAGTCGGTGGCGTCTGCACCGCTGGACACCACCACCGCGTGGGTGCTGGGCGTGAGGCCCAGGCTTTGCACCAAGGTGGTCAACTTGGGCAGGCCAGGCAACTCGCCGGGGTTATTGGCCGGGCCGCGCCAGGTGCCATAGGGCGCATTCACCGCGCCAGGGATGTGGTTGGCGGCATACGATTTGGGGTCGCGGATATCGATCACGCGCACGTTGGCGTCGGACAACTTGGCTTGCAACTCGGCAGGGCTGAGCAGGGGCTGAGCTGCCAGGGCGTTGGCGCTGAAGCTGGCGGCCGACAAGGCCAGGACCAAAGCACAGAAGTGTTTCATGGGGTCGTTTCCTGAAAGAGAAGAGCAGAAGATGGCGCGATTGTGGTCAGCCTCCTCAGACATGGGAACGATTTTTTAGTTAGGTTTATATGCCGAAATGGATATAACGCCGCGTCGATGCAGGTTTCAGTGACGCGCCGTGCGGGCAAAACTTTGCGCTGCCCACAACGCGGCCGTGCCCAGCAAACTGGCCAGCAACAGCCACCACAGCGCCAGGGTGTAGCCGTGCTCTGGCGACCAAAGCAGGCCCAGCGTCAAGGGCGCAGCAGCGCGGGCCAGCGCAATCGGCACACCCAGTAAACCATTGAGCTGCCCGACATGTTGGCGGCTGACGTACTGCGCCATGGCCGTGCCCTTGACGATGGTGTTCATGCCATTGCCCAGGCCGTACAGCAGCACAAACACCAGCGAGGCGAGTGGGCTGAGCCCGCCAATCAGCAAAGCCAGCACGCCCGCCGGGACCAAAGTGGGAATCCAGCGGTTGGCGGCGTGAACGTCCCAATAACGCTCAAACACAAACAGCACCAAGCGCCCCAGCACTTGAATCACCCCGATGGCCGCCGGGATGGCAATCACCCAGGTGGGGGACAAGCCCGACTCTTGCAGCAAGGCGATCATGTGCGCGGGCAGTGCCGCAGTGACCGACATGGTGAGCACCATGAACAGCGCCAACAGCCAAAATGGCGCGTGGCGCAGGTGTTCGCGCACCGAGGCGGGTTGCACCGCGTCATGCGCAGCGGACTCGAGCGCCTTGAGCGGCGCGCCTTGCAGCAACCAGGCATGCAGTGGCGCGCAAACCAAGAACTGCAGCGCCGCCAGCGCCCACAGGGCTTGGCGCCAACCCCACAAATCCATCCACCAGGCAAACAACGGAATGAACACCGTGCTGGCCAGCCCGCCCAAGAAGGTGAGTGTGATGATGGCGCGCCGAAAGTCCTGCGGAAAGCGGCGTGTGACCAACGCAAACACGGGTGTGTAAAGCGTGGCCGCCATGCCCAGGCCCAGCCAGATCCAGGCGGCATAAAACCCCGCCACCGTGGTGACGAAACTGTGCCCCACCAGGCCCACGCCAATCCACAAGGAACCCAGCGTCATGACCCAACGCTCGCGCCCCGCATCGATCCAGCGCCCCACCCCATAGGCCATCAAACCTTCGGCCAGCAGTGCCAGGCTGAAAGCCAGCGAGGATTCGGCCCGGCTCATGCCCAGCTCGGCTTCCAGGGGCGTCATCAACAGTGAGAAGGTGTAAAAAACACTGCCCCAGGTGATGAGCTGGGGCAACGACAACCAGAAGCTGAAGGGCCCCAAATCTAAAGTTCTCATCGAATGGCGAGGTGAATACCGCATGGTCTCATTATCGTGCCCCAGCCACAGACTGGGTCAACGCCTGAGTTGCTTCGGGTCAGAAAAGCTGTCGCGTCGGTGCGGTATTCGGGTGGTATCCCGCATTAAAGTGAAAGCAAAGTGGACAAGATATGGATGCTCAATTGCTCTCGGTTCTGCAGCGTTTGCACGCGGTCGATCTGGACGCACCCCCGGCGTTGCACACCCACGCCCGTTGGCTGGTGCTCGACACCCTGGGCTGCATCACGGCGGGGTTGCGCGCGGGGCCGGTGGCGGAATTGGCGCGGCGCGCGGCGGCGGCAGATCCGGGCAACTTTCGCCTGATGCCCGATGGCCCGGGTCTGTCTGCAGCAAACGCTGCATTGGTGCTGGCCATGGCCGCTTGCTGGGACGAAGCTTGCGAGGGCCATGCCGGTGCCCATGGCCGTCCGGGTGTGGCGGCTTTGGCGGCGCTGTTGCCCATGGCGTCCCGATTGACTTACGGGCAATTTCTCAAATCATTTGTGGTGGGTTATGAAATCGGTGCCCGCATGGGGGCCAGCTTGCGCATCAACCCGGGCATGCATGTGGACGGCAACTGGCCAGCCTTGGGCGCAGCCGCTGCGGTGGCCCATGCGCTGGGCCTGATGCCCGACCAAATCGTGCAGGCCGTGAACATGGCCGCTTGCCAGTTGCCCATGAGTTTGTATTGGCCGGTGCGCTCGGGCGACACCGCTCGTAACACCTATCTGGGCCATGCGGCGCAACTGGGGCAAAGTGCCGCGCTGGCGGTGGCCAGCGGCATCACCGCGCCTGCCGGCTCGGTAGCGGAATACGCACGCGTTGGTTTGGGTAAATCGCCTGTGGCTTTTGACGATGGGCCAGACTTTCATTTGCTGAAGGCCTATTTCAAGCCCTATGCGGCGGTGCGCCATGTGCATTACGGTGCATTGGCGGCCGATGCGTTGCGCGCCGCGATCGATCTGGACAGGGTGGACACCGTGGTGCTGCAGATTTATGAGGAAGCCACCATTTACTGTGGCAACCGGGCGCCCCAAACGCCTTTGCAGGCGCAGTTTTCACTCAGCTTTGGTCTGGCCGCCATGTTGCGCTGGGGGCGACTGGACCCTTGGATTTACCGCGAACCGCAGTTTCAAGACCCTGCTCTGCGTGCGCTGGAGGCCAAGGTGCAGGTGCAAGTAGATGCGCCCTGGACGCAGCAGGGCCTGCGCGGCGCTCGGTTGTTGATCACCTGCCAAGACGGCAGTCGGCACGAACACGAAGTGACGGCCGTGCCCGGGGATGCGCAAATGCCTTTCGCCGAAGAGGCGTTGACGGACAAATTTATGAGTTACTGTGAGGGCAGCTTGCCTGCCGCGAAAGCCGCTGAATGGGCCGCGCAGCTGCTGCACGCCCCGTTGGACGCCCACCCTTTTCCGTTTTGGAATTCACCTCAGGAGAAAACCCCATGTTGAAGAAAACCCTTGTCATGACCGCCGTGCTGGCCACGGCCTGGCTGGCCGCACCCTTGGCAGCGCAGACCACCGACTTTCCGAACAAGCCGGTGCGCATCGTGGTGCCTTTCCCGCCCGGCGGCGCGACCGACATCACGGCCCGTGTGGTGGCCGAAAAACTCAGCACCAAGTGGGGGCAGCCCGTGGTCATTGACAACAAGGCGGGTGCGGGTGGTAACGTGGGCTCGGACCTGGTGGCCAAATCGGCACCGGATGGCTACAACATCGTGTTGGGCGTGACCGGATCGCATTCGATCAACATCTCCTTGTACAAGAAGATGCCCTACCACCCGCTGAACGATTTCGAGCCCTTGACGCAGGCCACGATTTACCCGAACGCGATTGTGGTCAACCCGCAGGTGCCCGCCAACACCCTGCCCGAGCTGATCGCCTTGCTCAAGAAAGAACCCGGAAAATTTTCATACGGCTCGGACGGCAATGGCACGGCCTCGCACCTGGGCATGGAAATCCTGAAAGCCAGGGCCAATGTGCAACTGACCCACATCCCTTACAAGGGCAGCACGCCCATGATCACCGACTTGCTGGGCGGCACTTTGATGGTGGGCGTCACGGGTTTACCAGCGGTGCAGCAGCATTTGAAGGCGGGCAAGCTCAAGATGATCGCCATCACCACGCCGCAGCGGGCGCCTGGAGCGCCTGACTACAAAACGGTGGCAGAGCAAGGTTTTGCCAATTTCAACGCCGCGCCCTGGGCCGGTTTCTTTGCGCCCAAGGGCACACCCAAACCGGTGGTGGACAAGCTGGCGCTGGACTTGGCCGACGCGCTCAAGCAAGCCGATGTGGCGCAGAAGATGAACGACTTGGGCAGCACCGTGGTGGGCAACAAGCCAGATGAATTTCGCCAGTTTGTGATGCGCCAGATCGAGATGTGGGCCGAGGGGGTGAAGATCTCGGGCGCCACGGTGGACTGAGCCATGGCGGCTTTGGGCAACTTTGCGCCAAGTGGCGATTACGCGTTCCCGTACCGCGATTTGGTGGGTGCCCGCGTGCTGGTGACAGGCGGGCGCGGCACCCTGGGCGCGGCCATTTGCCGAGGCTTTGCGTCTTTGGGGGCGCAAGTCTGGAGTGTGGACCTGTCGCCCGCTGAAAGCGGCGAGCAGCACCCACAAATTGCGCACCGTGTGGCCGATGTGCGCGATCGGGCTTCGCTGCAAGCGGTGCAGGCCGAGGTGGCGCTCACCGAAGTCCTGGATGTGCTGGTCAATGCGCATGGCTTGCAAATCCGCTCGGACTTTGCCGGTTGTGACGAAGAGACCTGGATGACGTTGACCGATGTGAACCTGAACGGTGTTTACCGCAGCTGCCAGGTGTTTGGCGAGCCGATGCGCGCACGCGGCGGTGCGATTGTGAACATTGGCAGTGTCAACGGGGTGGTGGTCTCGGGCAAGGGCACGCCCTATGGCATTCAAAAAGCGGCCGTTTCGCACATGACCAAGGTGATGGCCGTCGAGTGGGCACCGTGGGTGCGGGTGAATGCGCTGGCCCCCACCGCCATTCCCTCGGGCATGACGAAGGATTTGTTTGCCAACCCGGATTACGTGCGCACCAAGACACAAAGCATCCCGCTCAAGCGCACCGGCACCGAAGAAGACATCGTGCACGCGGTCATGTTTTTGGCTTCGTCGGCTTCGGGCCTGGTCACCGGGCACACCTTGATGATGGACGGCGGCTTGTCTTTGGTGTGATGGGCCAGCCCTCAGCGCGAAGGCACGACCAACTGCCTGCCTTCAGGGCAGTAGGCGGTGTAGGGGTAGAACTGTCTGGCCGAAGCGCAAAAATAACTGGCGTTGACCGGTGCAGACGGGGGTGCTGCGTAGCCGATGGGCGGTGAAACGTAGCCGACGGGGGGCGCGACAGGTTCGGGTGGGCTGGCTGCGCAGCGCAGCAGGACGCTGAAGTTGTAAGCGCTTGTGAAGGTCCGCAAGGCTCACTGTTCTTTGAGCACCCGCCGGTACTGCACCGCCTCGGCCACATGCACAGCGGCAATCGTGTCGCTGCCCGCCAGGTCCGCGATGGTGCGGGCGACTTTGAGGCTGCGGTGCACGCTGCGGCCGCTCCAGCCGAGTTTGACGGCGGCTTTTTGCAGCAAGGCGGTGGCGCTGTCGTCCAGGCGTGATTGGGTGTCAATGGCCTGACCTTGCAGGTCGGCGTTGGCGCAGCCTTGGCGGGCCAGGGCGCGTTCGCGGGCGGCCAGGCTGCGCGCCGCAATCGTTGCGGTGCTTTCGCCGGGTGGGGCATTCAGCAAATCGGGTGCGGGCAGGCTGGGCACTTCGATGTGCAGGTCGATGCGGTCCAGCAGCGGGCCACTCAGCTTGCCTTGGTAGCGGCTGACCTGGTCGGGCGAGCAGCGGCAAGCCCGCGTGGCGCTGCCCAGATAACCGCAGGGGCAGGGGTTCATGGCGGCGATCAACTGAAAGCGCGCCGGAAATTCGGCACGCCGTGCGGCGCGGGCGATGGTGATGGTGCCCGTCTCCAGCGGTTCGCGCAGGGCTTCGAGCGCCGCACGCGGAAATTCGGGCAGCTCGTCCAGAAACAGCACGCCGTGGTGCGCCAATGAGATTTCGCCTGGGCGCGGGGGCGAGCCACCCCCCACCAAGGCCACCGCGCTGGCCGAGTGGTGGGGCTGGCCCGTGGGGCGTTGTGCCCAACGCGCCAGGTCAAAACGCCCCGCCAGGCTGGCGATGGCCGCCGATTCCAAGGCGTCTTCGATGGCCATGGGCGGCAGCAAACCCGCAAAGCGCTGGGCCAGCATGGACTTGCCCGAACCCGGCGGGCCGACCATGAGCAGCGAATGGCCTCCGGCAGCGGCGATCTCCAGCACCCGCTTCACCCCCGCCTGGCCTTTCACATCGGCCAGATCGGCATAGAGTGGCGGGGCACTGGGCGTGGTGGGGGAGAAGCGCGCCCAGCCGTCGCTGGGCTCGGGTGGGGGCTCATTGGAGGGTGGTAAAAACTGTTGCACCACATCGAGCAGGTGGCGTGCCCTGAACACTTCGGCATCGGGCACCAGGGCCGCTTCTTCGGCGCTGCCCGGGGGCAGCACCAACCGCGTGCGCACTTGCTGTTGGCGCAGCACCAGGCTCATGGCCAGTGCGCCGCGCACCGGACGCAGCTCACCCGACAGCGACAACTCCCCAGCAAACTCGTAGCCCGCCAGTTTGCTCGCGTCAATCTGTCCACTGGCCGCCAAGATGCCCAGTGCGATGGGCAAATCCAAACGCCCGGAGTCTTTGGGCAAGTCGGCAGGAGCCAGGTTGACGGTGATGCGCTGGTTGTGCGGAAAGTCCAGCCCGCTGTTTTGCAGAGCCGAGCGCACCCTTTCGCGGGCTTCTTTGACCTCGACATCCGCCAGGCCCACCAGCGTGAAGCTGGGCAGACCATTGGCCAAGTGCACCTCAACGGTGACGGCCGGCGCCTGCAAGCCGACCAAAGCGCGGCTGTGCACCAAACTGAGACTCATATCCCCTCCCTGCCCCATGCTGGTGCATGGTGTGTTCGTGCACACAGACGTGATGCGTGCGATTTGTTTGAGTGCCATTCAACCACGCACAGAGCGAGAAAGCACTGGTGAATGCCCTTGTAGAAAGCGATGGAAGAGGGTTGGCACGCTCCCTGCATAAGGGATTTGTCTTTAGTTCAATTTATTGGAGTCCCTCATGAAAAAAATCCTCGTTCCTTCAATCATCGCTTTGGCTTTGGGTTCCGTGAGTGGTTTGGCTCAAGCCCAGGCGGCAGCGCCCGAAAGCAGTCTGTCTTTCAACGTAGGCGCCGTCAGCGACTACCGCTACCGTGGCATCTCCCAGTCGCGTTTACAGCCAGCGCTGCAAGGTGGTGTGGATTACGCAGACAAGAGCGGTTTTTATGTGGGTGCTTGGGGTTCTGCGATCAAGTTCATCAAAGATTCCGGAGCGGCTAAAGGCAACGTCGAACTGGACTTGTATGGTGGTTACAAAGGTGCTGTGGGAGCTGTTGCGTATGACGTCGGTTTCTTGCGCTATGAATACCTGGGCAACAAGCTTGGAGAAGTCACTGGGTTTGCAAACGCCAATACCAGTGAGGTTTATGGTGCTGCCACTTTCGGCTTGGTCACGGCCAAGTACTCTCACTCACTCACCAACGTCTTTGGTACCCCAAACAGCAAAAACAGCTACTACCTCGACCTGAGTGCTGCATTTGACCTGGGCAATGGTTTTACTTTGGTGCCGCATGTGGGCCATCAAATGGTCAAGAACAATGACGCCGGCACATACACCGACTACGCCCTGACGCTGACCAAAGATTTGGGTAATGGCTTGACGGCCAGCGCTGCTCTGGTGGGAACTGATGCAGACAAGGTGTTCTACACCCTTAAAAACAAATTCAACGGCAAGTCCGGCGTGACAGGCGGCCTGAAATACGCCTTCTGATCCCCGCATAAACATACAAGGAGCCATCATGAAACTGGTGACCGCCATCATCAAACCCTTCAAGCTGGACGAAGTGCGTGAAGCACTGTCGGGCATCGGCGTGCAGGGCATCACTGTGACCGAAGTCAAAGGCTTTGGTCGTCAAAAAGGCCACACCGAGCTGTACCGTGGCGCTGAATACGTCGTCGACTTTTTGCCCAAGGTGAAGATCGAAGCGGCCGTGTCTGACGAGCTGGTCGAGCGCGTCATCGAAGCCATCGAAGCCGGTGCCCGCACCGGCAAGATCGGCGACGGCAAGATTTTTGTGTACGACCTCGAACAGGTGATTCGCATCCGTACCGGTGAAACCGGTGGCGAAGCCCTTTGATGGACAAGAAAGAGAGTCGAAAATGAAAAAGTTTCTCGCTACCCTGGCCTTGGGCCTGAGTCTGGGTCTCGGTGTGTTCGGCACGGCATCCGTTGCCACCGCACAAACCGCTGCCCCTGCTGCCGTGACGGCCCCTGCCGCAGAAGCCAAACCGGCCGATGCAGCTCCGGCACCTGCAGCGCCTGCTGCTGCAGCTCCCGTTGCGGCCGAAGCCGCCCCTGCGCCTGTGCCCAATAAGGGCGACACCGCCTGGATGATGGTGGCCACCATTTTGGTGATCATGATGGTCATTCCTGGTCTGGCCCTGTTCTACGGCGGCTTGGTGCGCAGCAAAAACATGCTGTCGGTGCTGATGCAAGTGGTGGTCACCTTCTCGATGATCACCGTGTTGTGGTTCATTTATGGTTACAGCCTGGCGTTCACCGAGGGCAATGCCTTCATCGGCGGTTTTGACCGCCTGTTCATGAAAGGCATTTGGGACAACGCAGCAGGCACCTTTGCCAACGCAGCCACCTTCAGCAAAGGGGTGGTCATTCCTGAAATCTCGTTCGCCGCTTTCCAGGCCACGTTCGCAGGCATCACTTGCGCGCTGATCGTGGGTGCATTCGCTGAGCGCATCAAGTTCTCTGCCGTGCTGGCCTTCATGGTGCTGTGGTTCACCTTCAGCTACCTGCCCATTGCACACATGGTCTGGTTCTGGATGGGCCCTGACGCTTACACCGCCAAAGAAGTGGCCGATGAGATGACCAGCAAAGCCGGTTTGATCTGGCAGTGGGGTGCGCTGGACTTCGCAGGCGGCACCGTGGTGCACATCAACGCCGCTGTGGCCGGTTTGGTCGGTGCCTTCATGATCGGCAAGCGCGTGGGTTATGGCCGTGAAGCCATGGCCCCCCACAGCCTGACCTTGACCATGGTGGGCGCGTCCTTGCTGTGGGTGGGTTGGTTCGGCTTCAACGCGGGCTCGGCTCTCGAAGCCAACGGTTTCGCAGCGCTGGCCTTCATCAACACCTTGGTCGCCACAGCCGGTGCTGTGCTGGCCTGGTGTGTGGGTGAAGCCATGATGCGCGGCAAAGCCTCCATGCTGGGTGCGGCCTCGGGTGCTGTGGCCGGTTTGGTGGCCATCACGCCAGCCGCAGGCAACGTCGGCATCGGCGGTGGTTTGGTGATCGGCATCGTTGCGGGCTTTGCTTGCCTGTGGGGCGTGAACGGTCTGAAAAAGATGCTCGGCGCAGACGACTCGCTGGACGTGTTCGGTGTGCACGGTGTGGGCGGTATCGTCGGCGCCTTGTTGACCGGCGTGTTCAACTCGCCCGCTTTGGGTGGCCCCAGCGCCGTGGGCGACTGGGTCACGGTGGCCATGATCGCGCCCGACGCTTACTCCATCGCTGGGCAAGTGTGGACACAGGCCAAGGCCGTGCTGCTGACCATCGTCTGGTCGGGTGTGGTCTCGGTGGTCGCCTTCAAGATTGTTGACCTGACCATTGGTCTGCGTGTCACCGAAGAAGAAGAGCGCGAAGGTCTGGACATTGCATCGCACGGCGAGTCGGCCTACCACGGCTAAAAGCCAGCCAAGACAAGTTTCATTGCAAGCGGTGGCGCAAGCTACCCTTTCATCAGCCCGCAGCGCTC
>NZ_JBILQU010000176.1:0-3608 GCF_044373035.1 Limnohabitans sp.
ACAGCACCCAAATTGGCCGCCAGGTTAAGGGGCTGCAAAAGGCAACGGCGGCCTCGAACACCACCGCCCGATCTTGTTGCAACAACCGCTTCGTCTGCGCCAGAGCGCTTAGATGGTCGGTCGCTTCAACCTCGACCCCTTCAGGAAATTGGCACTTGGCCAGCTCTCCCACTTGGTAGCCCCCTTCCGCCAACATCTGCAAAAAGCTGTCCTCTTGCTTGGTGTCCCGGTAGATCTTGGGCTTACCGGTGTAGAACAACTTAGTCGGACATTCCACGGCCAACTTGAAGCGCGATTTGGTGAGGTAACGCATGGGGGTTTTCATAATGACCGAATCGTAGCCATCTGAAGGCTCGCCTTGTAAGCCTATCAACAAAGAACATTAAGCATTAACTGCGTCAAAGTACCGACCCTTAAGGCGGCTGGCCAGAGCTGCGCCGCGTGCGCCATGGCCATCGTCCACATGTTCGTTTAATCTGCGTGAGTCGTGAAAGAATGAAAACAGTTCCACCACATGCCGGTTGGCACAGGTCTGATCAACCAGCATCAGACCGTTTGCTCACACCCGCGCCCAGTGCGCTATTCCGTGATGGCCCCACCAGTCGATCTGGAACTGTTGGCGCAAATGCCGCAGCATGACGTAACGATTAATAAAAGGGCTGTGGACATTCATCCCATTGAACTATCGCGGACATACCGCTCAATAGCTCCGGAAGCTTTGTTAACTACATCATTTGCACGACGGTTCGATTCGAACCAATTTCCAAATTTCCTTCCGAACTCAGGCCACTGCTCATGTACATGCCCGTCCGGCAGCTTCTCAGGAAAGGCACCAAAACGCTCAGCCAAAAATTTACCGATATCTCGCCAGTCAATTTGTATGACCTTAGGGAAGTTGGTTTCCAGTTCAACGCTCTTTTCTGCACCAACACAAATGTACTGAAGGGTGTAGAAATCATCTTGGTAGCGTCCCACGGCATACATAGCAGATGCAATGTCTTCAACCTCACGCTCGTCTCTCGCGAAACCCAATCTACGAATGACGCGCTGCATATTCTGTGAATCTCTTGATGTCCAAGGTCCATTCATCTTGCAGATGCCAGCCTTTACTTCAACAAGAATAAACAACGCTTGCATATCCCTTCCCGTCGCAAGGGCGGTCAGCGTTGGATCGTCCTCCATGTCACGGCCATTGATCATTTCACGGCTACCAACAAAACGAACGCCCATGAGATCCGCCTCAGTCCTAGCGAAACGCGGGGTACCATCTCGCGCAATATGCGCCCTAGACTTGTCTAGGTGAACCACAAAGCCTGGTATTGACAAGAATCCGTTAAGCCTGAAATACCACCGAGCTACATCTTCCGCCCGCTCGCCCTTTCGTTTGCTTTCTTTGCGTTGCCGCTCCTCATAGGACAGAGTAACCATATTTCCCTCCAAACGTTATTTCGTCGATGTGCCAGCGCGCTATTAAGGCTTCGCTCCCAGCCTGTCTCGCTGCGAACCAGACTTGCCATAGTCCAAGGCAAATTGACGGCAACCAAGGTCCGAGGCTACGAAGGAGCAAATGGCGATCACCGCTTACTCACCAAAAGCAAGTCTTGCAACGATATGGAAAATGGGTGGCCAATAGCGGCAGCGGCAGGTTTGTTGGCCAGGGCGGCGTAATCCCAATCAGTGCCATCCTGCACCATCATGGCCCTGACCAACCCAAGAAGCCTGTGATGACCCAACCCACGATTGTTTTTTCTCCGCTGCAAGCGGGTGTGCCTGCGGCAGGCGGTGCGCTGGATTTGCTGGTGCGGGTACAGGCGCCTGACCGCCCTGCCGATTTGGCTACAGCCCATTTGCCCAAGCGCTTGGCTTTGGTGGTGGACCGCTCGTTTTCGTTGTCAATGCCAGCGAAGTTTTGGACGGCGTCGAGGACGGGCGTGTTCAGGCTCCGGCCGAAGATAGCTTGTGGGATGGGGTGATCAGCTTGAACTGTACGGGCGAGCGCTCGAAGGCGTTGCAGGCGGCCATTTGGGCGATGGTGTCGTCCAGGTCCTGGTAATTGAAAGCGGCGGTCCAACGGTGGATTTTTTGCATGGCGGCCATAAAGGGGGCAGCGTCAGCCTGGCGGCTCAGGGCTCGCAGGCTGTCCAGGTATTCCTCGCGAAACAGGGTGGGCACGATGATTCGGCAAGCACCCACGGCGGAAAGTTCGGCGTTCATGACCAGCCGCGCCAGACGGCCGTTGCCGTCGGTGAAGGGGTGAACTTCGGACACGATGAACATGGCCAGCAGCGCACGCGGTGTACCTGCGGGCACGCTGGGCAAGATTTGCGTGGCTTGTACCAAGGTGCCTCGCACTCTTTGCGGAGCCACAAATTCGGTGTTGCCTGCACGGTTGGCCAAAACTTTGAATTCGCCGGGGCCGACTTCGGGGCGCTCTTGCATTTGGTCGGCATGGCGGGCACGCAGTTGCGCCAGCACGGGTTCGCCACTGGCCAGGGTTTGCAAGGCCCAGCTGGGTTGCAGGGCTTGGCGGTACACGCCCAAGATGTCGTGTGAGTCTTTGGGCCGCTCGGCAATAGGCTGGCCTTGCAACACAAAGGCGCGGGCGTGCTGCACGTCGAATTCGGTGCCTTCGATGAAGTTGCTGAAGTACGACTCCAAAAACGCAAAGTTGGCCCGCGCAGCTTCGGTTTGCGCCACAGCAGGCGGTTGCACCAGAGGGGTGGCTCGCAGCGCGACGGCGAGTTGCTCAAACAGGGCCAGGCGCTGTGCGTCGTAGGGCATGGGCGCTGTGCGGGCGCGGCCTTCTGGGGTGGTGAGCTGCGAGGCGCGGGTGCCCAAAATGCTGCCCACCAGGTCATCAAGCACTTTGAATTCGGATTCGAGCGACAAGGTGGGGGCCAGGGCGCGGGCTTGTTCGCGCAATTGAGACAGGGCTTCTTCACCACGGGCGTCGCAGGTGTCGAGCAGGCGTTTTTCGACGGCTTCACGCCCCACAGAGCGTCGGTTGGGACCGCGTGTGGGCTGCAGGTTTTCCAGCAGCAGGCGGGGCAGCGATGGAAAGTAAAGTTCGCGCCCAAGCATGGCGGTGTCGCCGGGCGCAGGCGGTGGGCCTTTCCAGAGCATGACGGTCAGGCCAGGCAGCTGTGCTGTGCGCTTGGAGTTGTGCGTCAGGTGTATCACGCCATCTTCGGCTTGACCGCCATTGAAGGCGCTGCGGTGGCTGAGCACGGCACCCGGAAACAAAGCAGCCAGCACCCGCAAGCGCTCGCGGGCCATCAGGGCCGGCCAGTCTGACGGCGGCAGGCTGCTGACAATGCCAGGCGCGATGCGCGAGAGTTGACCAGCCTGGACGCCACGTTGCGCTGCCCGCTTTTGGGCAGGGCTGATCTCGGCATAAAGGATCAACGCCGTGTCTGTTGTCGCGTTTTTGCGTGTTAAGGAGTCGAGCATGGCCTGAATTGTCGCTTTTTATATATTCTATTTTGAAAATTGTCGCATATTCAATGCACAGCAGGGTTTCATAGAGCGGCCAGCACTTGTATCCATGGCTTGGGCTTTGTCATCAGGGTATCTTGCACCCACTGGCGGTAGTCGTCAAACAAGCGACC
>NZ_JBILQU010000177.1:0-3606 GCF_044373035.1 Limnohabitans sp.
ACCTTGCGGCGCACCACATTGCCGGGCACGGCCTTGGACTCGATCATCAGCTTCATGATCCACTGACCCGAGACCGATTCGACCAGCGGGCCATAGGCCTCGCCCCGGGGCGGCACCCAGCCAATGGATTTGTCTTGGCTGGCGCCACACTCCACAAATTGCACCGGCTCCAGCGCCGCCTGCACATCGGCCAATGCGGGCGCAAAGCCCTCGCCGATGCGGTAAACCATCACATTTTTGAACACAGCAATCCTTATCACCCCAAATGAACAACCCGTCCTTTGGGGACGGGTTGAATCATAGGGGATGAATGGGTGCCTACCGTCAGAGTTTCATCTGGGTGGGCAGCCAGGTCACGATGCCCGGTACAAAGTAAATCAGCAGCACAGCGCCCATCATCAAGAAGAACATGGGCATGGAGACGCGGGCGATGTAGGGCAGCTGTTTGCCCGTCATGCCTTGCAGCACAAACAGGTTGAAGCCCACAGGCGGCGTGATTTGCGCCATCTCAACCACAAACACGATGAAGATGCCGAACCAAATCGGGTCGATGCCCGCTTTTTGCACCGTGGGCATCAACACGCCCATGGTCAAAACCACCATCGAAATACCGTCAAGAAAGCAGCCCAGAATGATGAAAAACACCATCAAGGCCATGATGAGTTCGAAACGGCTGAGGCCGAGACCACCGATCCATTCGGCCAGGTGGCGCGGCAGGCCGATGTAGCCCATGGACAAGGTCAAAAAGGCAGCGCCCGCCAAAATCAACGCGATCATGCAGTACAGGCGAGTGGCCCCCATCAGGGCGTCCTTGAACACAGCCCAACTCATGGAGCCCTGCAGTGTGGACAGCACCAAGGCCCCGACCACGCCCACGGCCGCAGCTTCGGTGGCGGTGGCAAAGCCGGTGTAGATCGAACCCAAGACGGCCGCGATCAAAAGCACCACCGGGATCAGGCTGCTGGACGCTTGCAACTTCTGCACAAAGCTCATGGGGGCGTCGCGTGGCGGAATCTGGTCGGGGTGACGCAGTGACCAATAAATGATGTAGCCCGAAAAAAGCCCCGCCAGCATCAAGCCCGGCAAGACGCCAGCAATGAACAACTGAGCAATCGACACATCGGCCGCCACGCCATAAACGATCATGATGATTGATGGCGGAATCAAGAGGCCCAGCGTGCCCGAGCCGGACAGCGTGCCAATGACCATGTCCTCGGGGTAGCCGCGTTTTTGCAGCTCGGGCAAGGTCATCTTGCCAATCGTGGCGCAAGTGGCGGCACTCGATCCCGACACGGCGGCAAAGATGGCGCACCCCACCACATTCGTGTGCAGCAAGCGACCAGGTAAGGCTTGCATCCAAGGTGCTAGGCCTTTGAACATGTCTTGGCTCAGGCGCGTGCGAAACAGAATTTCGCCCATCCAGATGAACAAGGGCAGGGCGGTGAGGGTCCAGCTTGAAGCCGAGCCCCAAATGGTCACGGCCATCGCATCACCCGCAGGCCGCGCTGAGAACATTTGCATGCCCACCCAGGCCACGCCCGAGAGCGTGAGGCCAATCCAGACACCACTGCCCAAAATCAAAAACAAGGTCAGGACCAGCAGTCCTGCGATCATCAAATCATTCATGGCGGGTCATTCGTTGCGCAGCATCTCGCCGCTTGCAGTGTCGGCTCGTTGGCCGCGGATTTCCAGCACCAGCTCATCGACAAAAGCCAGCGCAAAAATCAGCGTGCCCAGCGCCATGACCAATTGCGGAATCCACAAAGGCGTGGCATCGTTGCCGGTCGAGATGTCGTGAAACTCAATCGACTGCCACACCAGGCGGCAGCTGTAGAAGGCAAACAGACAAGCCAGCAAGCTGGCCAGACTCAGGCTGAAAATTTCCAGGCCCTTGCGTGCGCCGCCTTTGAACAAACCCAAGACCAAGGTGACGCGGATGTGTTCGCCACGCTTGAGCGTATGGGCCAGCGCCAAAAAGCCAGCGCCAGCCATGAGGTAACCGGCATAAGCATCGGTGCCGGGCACATGGAAATGGAGCTGCCGACTCAGGATGGACAGCAGCACCATGAACAAAAGGCCGCACATGCTCAGCGCCGCCAAGGCGGCGGAGCTGGCATAAATCGCGTTCAGCAGTCGGCGCATGGGTTCAACGCTTGTAGGCGTCGATGATGGCCTTGCCTTCAGCGCCTGACTTGTCCAGCCATTCCTTCATGATGGTGTCGCCCACCTTTTTCATGTCGGCCTTGAGCTGGGCAGAAGGCGGCGCAATCGTCATGCCGTTGGTCTTGAGGATTTCCAAGGTGCTGGTGTTGACCTTGCGCGATTCGGTCCAGCCCCGGGTTTCAGCCTCTGCAGCGGCTTTGAGCAAGGCGTCCTGGGTGGGTTTGTCGAGCGCGTCGAAAGCTTTCTTGTTGGCAATCACCGCGTTTTTGGGCAACCAGGCTTGCACGTCGTAGTAGAACTTGAGGTGCTCGAACAGCTTGCTGTCCACACCGGTGGCACCAGAAGTCATGGTGGATTCGACCACGCCCGTGGCCAAGGCCTGAGAAAACTCGGCGGCTTGCACGGTCACAGGTTGCGCGCCGACCAGTTCAGCAATCTTGGCAGTGGTGGGGCTGTAGGCGCGCCACTTGATGCCCTTGAGGTCAGCCGCGCTGTTGATCGGCTTTTTGCTGAAAATGCCCTGTGGGGGCCAGGCCACCGAATACAACAGCATCATGCCTTGCTCGGCCAATTTCTTTTCCAGTAGCGGCTTTTGCGCTTTGTAGAGCTTCATGGACTCGTCGTAGCTGTCGGCCAAAAAAGGCAGGCCGTCTGCACCAAAGGGTTGCCATTCGTTTTGGAAGTTCACCAGCAAAATTTCGCCCAGCTGGGCCTGCCCACCTTGCACAGCGCGCTTGATTTCCGGGGCCTTGAACAGCGAGGCGTTAGCATGCACCGTGATTTTGAGTTTGCCCGCTGTGGCTTTGTCCACATCGGCGGCAAACTGGGTCATGTTGACCGAGTGGAAGTTGGTGGCCGGGTAAGCGGCGGGCAGGTCCCATTTGGTTTGGGCCGACACGAAGCCGGAAACAGCGAGCAGGCCAGCCAGCAGGCTGAGGTGAAGGGCGCGACTTTGCATGAGAACTCCTGTGAAAGATGGAATGAACGGTTCACTGGGCAGTGCAAGAAAGGTGCCCGCTTGGTGCGCGCATCGGGTGCATCTGTCAGGAGTTCAATGTAAGCAAGTTGAGGCCTGGGTGTGATTGGTGTTTTCCCTTAATGTCAACAAATTGTTGGTAAATTGTCATTAACGGACATAAACTTTGTGTCCTCACTTGTCTGAACACCTCTAATGCCGCGCAAAAATTCAACTGCCATCGCGAACGCCAACCCCATCGTCTCTTCGGCCCATCTGGTATCGCCCGACAGCGCCGAGATGAGCGAGTTCGAGTTCGGCCTGATCGTGGCGGGCAACGCATTTCACCGCTGGGTCATCCACTGCATGTCGGCGGCGGGCCTGAAGGATTTGACGCCGCTCGATGTGCTGGTGCTGCACCATGTGACGCACCGCGCCCGTGACAAGCGCCTGGCCGACATTTGTTTCATCATGAACATCGAAGACAC
>NZ_JBILQU010000178.1:0-3584 GCF_044373035.1 Limnohabitans sp.
GAACTAGGCGGCCACACCCGCCAGCGCCCTCAAATACGCATCCCCTCGCGCTTCGGCAAACAAGTCCAACGCCAGCGTGAACCCAGCCTGCACCACCAAACCGATGCCGATGCCCGTGGCCGCATCCCATTTGGATAAAAACGCGATCAGGCAAGCGCCCACCACGAGCAGCACCAACTCAACGGTTTTGTACAACTTGAAGTTGGCCATCACCCTTTGCATGCGCTCGGTTTCTGATTGCTTGAACTCAATCGGTGAACTGGTCAGCTGCGTGCTCAACTTGGCCACTTGCGCATCGGTGCGCGCAAAAATGGTGACACCCACAACCAGCTGCATCAGCGCCACCACCACCAAAGGCAAGGCCATGAAGCGCAGTCGGTGTCCGTTGGTCCACATCCAGACCGCCAAGCCCATGGCCATCAAGGCCGCCAGCATGAAAAGCACGCTTTCTTGCTTCTCACCGACAAAATAATTCGTCATGTCTTTCATCATCTGCATCTCACTGGTGTTCATGTTGTTCTCAATGCCATGGGGCATCCATGCCCGCACGCCCTTGCCGATAGGCCGCAGGTGTGGTGCCGGTCCAGCCTCTGAAGGCCCGAATGAAGGAGTTGCTTTCCTGAAAGCCGAGCAGCCATGAAATCTCTCCGGCTGAGATGTCGGTGCGACTGAGGTAATGCCGCGCCAGCGCTTGCCGCACCTCGCTGAGTACTTCTTGAAACCCCACCGACTCCTCAGCCAACTGCCGCTGCAAGGAGCGTTTGCTCACCGCCAGGCGCTTGGCCACGGCGTCGATGCTGCAGCTGCCTGCGGGCAGCGCCTCCAACAGCACGGCCCTGACCCGCTCACGCATGCTCGCTTGCGTCTCCAAAGCGGAGAGCCGTTGGTTCAGTCCCGGCTCAAACGCAGCCCACATGGCCATGTTTTCGGTCAAGAAAGGCCGACGCGCGTCCTGCGCCGAAAACGTGATTTGGATCTGTTCAGAAGTGCCCAAGGCGCAGCCCAGATAGGCTTTGTACGCCGCCACATCCACTGGCAACTTCGGCACTGAGGCAGCCAAAGGCTCGATGCGCTCGCGTGTGGCCAGCCTGGCCAGTTGCGTGAAGAACACCAACTCCGACACGCCCAAGCTGCGCGGAATCGGCTCGGTGTGTCCATAGCAGGTGAGCGTGACTCGCGTTTGCTCGGCTTGGATGTCCACAACCATGTTCAAGGGGCCGATCAGCCGCTTGTATTGCGCCAGCCTCTCCAAGGCCGTGTTCAAGTCAGGACTGCACAGACAGGCGAACAGGGCCGGGTCAAAGGCCTCCACCGACATGACCTGCGCCAGCTTCAAGGCCAATTCGTCGCTGCCTGCGGCCTGCTCCAGTCCGCGCCACAGGTCGAAGAACTGGGCAGGCGACAAGCTGGCGTCTGAGCGTGCAAACAAGTCACCCGGCAAACGCGCCAAACTCAGCACATCGGCGGGGGCATAACCCATGTCCAGAATGAGCAGTTTCCAGCTCATGTGCACGGCAAAGCGTGTGGCCTGTTTCACGGCGGGGGCCTTTCTGGCGTGTCGGGGAGTTTCGAAGATCGGACTACTTGGCTTGGCTCATGATGGCCATGTCAAAGATGCGGTCTCCGAAATACTTTCGGATGAACATCAAGGGCTTGGCCATTTTTCCGATGACGTAGCGGGTTTTGGGACGGCGCGAACGCACAGCTTGCAGTATGGCATCGGCCACCACCGACGGCGGCGAAGCCGCGCCCTTTTTTGCATAGGTGCTGCGCATGGCCTTGGCCATGCCCTGAGCCATGGCTTGGTAAGGGCCTTGGCCCGAACGCGCCAACATGGGCTCGAGCATCACACCACCCCATTCGGTGGCGATCACACCCGGCTCGATGATGACCACCTGAATGCCGAAGGGGGCCAACTCGATGCGCAAGCAATCGCTCCAGCCCTCCACCGCGTGTTTTGTCGCGTGGTACCAGGAGCCCAAAGGCGTGTACATCTTGCCGCCCATGGACGAGATGTTGATGACCTTGCCTGCCCCTTGACGGCGCATGTGCGGCAATGCTAATTGCGTCAGGCGCGCCATGCCAAACAGGTTGACCTCAAACTGGTAACGGGCATCGGCCAGCGTCGAATCTTCCATGGCCCCGTACATGCCAAAGCCCGCGTTGTTGACCAACACGTCGATTCCACCGTGCCCCGCCGTGATGCTGTTCACCGCCGAGACGATGTCAGCGTCCACCGAAATGTCCATCTGCAGCGCTATCGCGCCCAAGGCCCGCAGGTCTTCCATTTGCGCCAGGCGACGGGCCGCGACGTAAACGACCAGGCCCTTTTGCAGCAGCCGCTTGGCCGTTTCTTTGCCCATGCCGGACGATGCGCCGGTGACGAGGGCCACTTGTTTCTTGGGGGATGTGGGTGCCATGAAAAACTCCGTTCGTGAATGTGTTGCGAATGAAGTGATGGTCGCCGTTGGGGCGCGAAGCGTCACCATCGGATCGCGCCAATGCGCATGCAGAAGATGCCAGCACGAGAAGACCCATCATGAGGAACATGAGCTGGTGTTGTGGCCCGTGGCGCTTTAGCTAAAATAGCCATTCATCAAGAGACTGTCATGCAAATCACCGCCACCGAAGCCAAAAACCGTTTTGGCAGCATTTGCGCCCTTGCCAAACGCGAACCCGTGTTTGTAGAAAAAGTGGGGCAAATTGACACGGTCATCCTGTCGGCTGAGCAATACCGGGTTTTGCAAGCCAATCAAAACAGCAGCAGCATGGCTGCCCGCAAGAAGAGGTTTGAAACTGAATTTGGCGACTGGATTGCCGCGCAGAACACTTGGGTAGAAAAGCAAGGCATCCCCGGAGCCGACTTACGCCCTTGGTAAACCGCCATGGATTTGGTAATTGCAAACGCCAATAACTAAACCGATATCCTCGCACTCAGATCACAAGTCTTTCGCCCCCAACGCCAACGCAAGCTGTCTACACTGTGGCCATGATCCAAGGCCTTGTTCAACTCTTCATCTTCCAAGCCCTGGGCGAGCTGCTCTCCAAGTTCGCCCTGCCTTTCATCCCCGGCCCGGTGCTGGGTCTGGTGTTGTTGCTGGCGTTTTTGGCGCTGCGTGGCCATGTGCCCGCGTCCATGGACCTGGTGGGCAGCAGCATCTTGCAGCACTTGGGGCTGTTGTTCATTCCGGCGTCGGTGGGCGTGGTGCTTTATTTGCCGGTGCTGCGGGCCCATGCCTGGGCCATCAGCGCGGCGCTGGTGATCAGCGTGCTGGCCACTGTGGCGGTGACCGCACTTGTACTCAAGCTGCTGGCCCCCAAGGACTGAGGCCATGAACCCCACGACACGCGCCGACCTGCCCGCCATCTCCGAAATTTGGGTCTACCTCTCGGGCAGCCCGCTGTTGGCTTTGGTGCTCACGCTCAGTGCTTACCTGATCGGCTTGACGGTGTACGAGCGCAGCCAGCGCAACCCGCTGGCCAACCCGGTGTTGATCGCGGTGGTGCTGGTGTGCCTGAGCATCAGCGTGCTCGACATGCCCTATGCCCAATATTTCGAAGGCGCGCAGTTTGTGCACTTTTTG
>NZ_JBILQU010000094.1:0-11112 GCF_044373035.1 Limnohabitans sp.
CTTGCTCGACCGCGCACAACTCATGGGCCTCACGGCGAGCGAGATGACCGTGTTGGTGGGTGGCATGCGTGTGCTGGGTGTCAACCACGGCGGCTCCAAGCATGGCGTGTTCACCGACCGTGTGGGCGTGTTGAGCAACGACTTTTTTGTAGCGCTGACCGACATGGCTTACCAGTGGAAACCCACGGGCAAAAACTCGTACGACATTTGCAACCGCCAAACAGGCCAGGCGAAGTGGACGGCTTCCCGCGTGGACTTGGTGTTTGGCTCCAACTCGGTCTTGCGCGCTTACGCCGAGGTGTATGCCCAAGACGACAACCGCGAGAAGTTTGCACGCGACTTTGTGGCCGCATGGACCAAGGTCATGAACGCTGACCGATACGACTTGGGCTGATCAAGTGGCGCATTGACGGGGTGGCTCATGAGCCACCCCGTTTTTTTTGGGCGATGGGCATCGACAGGCCCGGCGCATCGCCTCAGGTTTTCAGCAGCACCGGCTCGATGTCCTCGCCTTGCGCGGTGATGCGGCCGATGATGGCGGTGTGCGGGTAGCCTGCGGCCTTGAGCGCTTGCACACAAGCCGCCGCTTGCGCTGCGGGCACGCTGGCCAACAGGCCACCTGCGGTTTGTGGGTCAAACAACAGGGGATAGCGCGGGTCGTTGATGAACTCATCGGCGTTGCGCAGGGCACGACGCAGGCGCACATTGGCCGGCTGCAAAGAGCTGACAATGCCTGCTTGCACGCAGTCCACCGCGCCATCCAGCAGGGGCAGGGTGCTCATGTTCAGTTCGGCATCCACACCCGATGGCCGTGTCATCTCGACCAGGTGGCCCAGCAGGCCAAAGCCCGTCAGGTCAGTGCAGGCGGTGGCCCCGTGTTGGTGCAAAATTTTGGCACCGGCCTGGTTGGATTGCACCATCGACTGCAATGCCGCCGCGATCCAGCGCCCCTTGGCCGCATAACGCGCGTGCGCGGCGAACAAGGTGCCGGTCCCCATCGGCTTGGTCAGCAGCAGCACATCGCCCGGCTGCATGCCGCCCTTGCGCATCACGCCGTTCATGTTGTCGTCGATCAGGCCGTTGATGGCAAAGCCCAAGGCCAGCTCGGCGCCTTCGCCCGTGTGACCGCCCACCAGGGCGCAGCCTGCGGCGTTCAGCACTTCAATGGCGCCGCTCATCATTTGGGTCAGCAGGTCTTCGACTTTGCGCTCTAGGCCTGGCGGCACGGTGACCACGGCGGTGGCCGTTTGTGGCTCGGCTCCCATGGCAAAAATATCACCCAGCGCGTGGTTGGCCGCCACCTTGCCGAACAAATAGGGGTCGTCGATGAAGGCCCGGAAAAAGTCCACCGTCTGCACCACGGCCATGCCCGGCGGCACGCGCACCACGGCCGCATCGTCGGGCGAATGCAGGCCGATCAACACATCCGGCCGCTCGACCGGATGCAAGCTGCCCAGTGCTCGGGACAAAATGTTAGCGCCTACTTTGGCGCCGCAGCCCCCGCAGCGCATGGCGATGGCCGAGATGGCTTGCAGTGATTCTTCGCTCGTCAGTGTCAGGCGCGTGCTGGGGGCCTTGCCTTGGGCCTGGATGTCTTTGAGCAGTTGGCCCATGGCTTGCACGGCTTCTCGGACGTTGGCACCGGGTTGGGCGGGGCCGCCCGCTCCCGGCATGGCAGGGAACTCGGTGAAGCGGCGCATGAATTCCCGGTCAATGCGGTCCTTCCAGCGCCAAATCCAGGCCCCTGCAAAGCCCAGCGGTCCGCGAGAGGCCACGGCAAAGCGGTTGCCGGTCGAAATGAGCGCCAGCCAGTGGCGTTGCGGGTCGTAGGCCAGCAGCTTTTGGCCGCGCAGGCTGCGGCGCAAGTTCTCGGCCAAGGGCTTGGCCATGCGCACGGCAAACACGCCGGCTTTTTCTAATGGGCGCTCCACAAATGAGGCGATGTCACCCGCTGCAAACACCAGCGGGTCATTCAGGGATTGCAGTTGGGGGTGCACCAGGATGAAGCCGTTTTTGTCCAAAGCCAGTCCGGTGCTCTGCAGCCATTCGGGGCCGCCGGCTTGGGTGACCCACATGGCTTCGTCGGCATCAAAGGTGCGGCCGTCGCGCGTGTGCAGACAGCCGGGCGAGACCTGCACCACCTCGGCATGGGTGTGCACGGCGACGTTGCGCTCTTGCAAAACCTTGGCAAAGTGCGCGCGCACGCCCGGGTTGTGCGTAGGCAAAATGTGTTCGCCTGAAGTCAGCAGCACAAATTGCAGGTCTTCTGGGTTGCGCACCATGGCCCTGAATTCGTTGCGCAAGCGGTACTGCATGGACAACACCAGTTCAACGCCACCCGCGCCTGCTCCGACCACGGCAATCGTCATGGGGCCTCGGTGCGCGGGCCATTGACGGGCCTTGTCCATCAGGGCCAACCAACGCTGGTTGAACTGCGCAATGGGCTTGACCGGCACGGCCAGCGCCTGTGCGCCATCGACCTGCCGCATCTGCGGGGTCGAGCCGATGTTGACCGACAACAGGTCGTACGGCACGGACGGTCGGTTTTTGCAAATGACTCTTTGGGTCTTGCGGTCGATGCTGATCACGGCATCATGGACCAGGCGTGCACCCGCAAAGGCGCAGAGGCGACCCAGGTCGATGTGCACCTCGTCAAAGCTGTAGTGGCCCGAAATGTAGCCGGGCAACATGCCCGAGTAAGGCGTGTCAATGTCGGTGCAGATCAAGGTGATGCGCACGCCCGGCTCGGGCTTCATGGCGAACATGCGCAGCACGCCCACGTGGCTGTGGCCGCCGCCGACCAGCACCAGATCGCGCAGCACGGGTTGATTGGAAGATTGCATTCAAAGGGTCCAGAGGTCTTGCACCCAGCGGTGCAAGGCGGCGCGTTCGGCCTGCGGTTCAAACAAGGGTGCGCGCAAAGCGCACTGATGCTGCAAGTGTGCCACCAGAGAACGACCGGTTTGTGGTGATCGGCACGCCAGCAGCAAATCGACCAAAGTTTTGGCGTTGCCCGGCTCAAACAGGCCGGCGTAATTCTCGCCCAGCAGGCCCACATTGCCGTCGATGCGCGAGGCCAGCACGGGGGTGCCGCTGCAAATCGCCTCCATCAGCACATGTGCGCCGCCTTCCATCCGGCTGCAATGCACCAGCAGGTGGGCGCGCTGGATGCGCTGCAGGGTTTGCGCGTGGGGCACAGCCCCTAACCAGCGGTAATGTGGGCACTGCGCCTGCGTGTCTTGCGCGGCTTGGCCCAGCGCTGGGTCGAGCGCTGCACCGATGTGGTCGATCAGCACGCCAGCGTCTGGCGGCAACAAGCGCGCAGCCGCCATCAGGGTCAGCGGGTCTTTTTCTTCGCGCAAATGGCCCACCATCACCACGCGCAAGTGGCGTGTGGTTTTGGGCAAAGTCTGGCGCGTGCCGGTGGACTGAAAGATGACCCGCGCCTTGGCGTGGTGTGCGGGCGGCAAAGCCTTGACCCCCAATTCCTGCAGCACCACCAGCGAATGGGCCAGTGTCAAAGACTGTTGGGCCAGGGGGTCGTGGCCGATGTCGCGGTACAGGTCGGTGCCGGTGAGGACCACGCCCAAGCCGCGCTGGCCGCGCGTGGTGTGCCAGGCTTGCACCGAGTCGGCTGAGCGGCGCGCGTGCAGGGCCAGCATCACATCGTCAGGCGAGGTCAAGGCCTCAGCGTCGGGCCATTGCCGCACGATGCGGGCAGAATGCGCAGACAACAGCTGTTGCCAACGGCGCGCCGTTTGCCAGTTCCCGTTGTTGGCGTCGGCCAGGGCAGGGCTGACAATGACCACACGAAGTTTTTGCATGGGCAGTTTATACATGAGCAGCAGTACCCCAGCGGCCCCCAGGAAGACGAATCCCCACCGCTTGAATGGACCCGTGACCAACCCCTGGCGCACGGCCAACGCCGAGACCTTGGCACAAGCCCTGAGCGACACGCGCCAGCGCACGCTGGGTTTGATCCAGGCTTGGCAAGCAGCGCTGCCCGATCTGGCCGTGCCACCCCGGCCCGGCATGAACCCGCCCCTGTGGGAGTGGGGGCATATCGCCTGGTTTCAGGAATGGTGGACGGTGCGCAACCGACAGCGCGGCGAAGGCATCCGCAGTGCCTCCTTGGGCGATGGCTTTGGGCCTTCGCTCATGCCCCGTGCCGACGCGCTGTACAACTCCAGCGAGGTGGCGCACGACAGCCGCTGGTCGCTGCCGCTGCCCGACTTGCAGCACACCCAGCGCTACCTGGCCGAGGTGCTGGCGCACAGTCTGGCCCATTTGCGGGCTGCGCCCGAGTCCACGGACGAGGCGCTTTACTTTTGGCGCTTGGTTGTGCAGCACGAAGCCATGCACAACGAAGCTGCGGTGTACATGGCGCAAGACCTGGGCCTGACTTTGCCCGAAGCCTTGTACGTGGGGCGCACTCAGGCAGACATTGATCCTGTTTCGATAAGCGTTTTGCACATCCCCGGCCAAGTTTGGACCTTGGGCCACAGCGGGTCCGGTTTTGCCTTTGACAACGAATGCCAGGCCCACCCGGTGACGCTGGCCGCTTTTGAGATCGACGCGATGGCCGTGACCTGGTCGCAGTACCTGCCCTTCTTGCAGGCCACGGGCCATGCCCTCCCGCCCCATGTGCGTGGCACGCAGGGCGATTGGCAAGTGCGGCGTTTGGGCCAGTGGCGGGCGATGGACCTGAATGCGCCCGTGGTGCATGTCAATGCTGCCGATGCCCAGGCTTGGTGCGATTGGGCAGGCAGGCGTTTGCCCAACGAAGCCGAGTGGGCGTGTGCGGCGCACTCGCCCGACTTTTCATGGGGCCAGGTGTGGGAATGGACCGCCAGCGACTTCTCACCTTACCCCGGTTTTGTGGCCCATCCCTACCGCGATTATTCAGAGCCCTGGTGGCACGGCCACCGCGTGCTGCGCGGGGCATGTGCCGCCACTTCGGCGCATGTCGTGGATGTGCGCTACCGCAACTTCTTTGTGCCCGAGCGGCGCGACATCTTTGCAGGATTCCGCTCGGTCAAGCTTTGAGGTTTCAGGCGGTGGACGTCTGTCCCTTGCACAGCAGTTCGTCGATCAGCAGATGGGTTTTCAGCGCATCATCGGCGGTGACCCGAGGTGCTCGGTTTTGTTCGATCGCATCGATGAAATCGGTCAACAGCTCGCGGTGCGGTTTGTGTGAAAAATCCATCATGTTCGCGCCGCTGCCGGTGCCCCCCTCGCTGCGCACGGTCAAGGGTTCACCTTGCAAAAAGTTCACCTGCAGATCGGCGCCACTGAGCCTTGCGCTGCCCAAAGTGCCAATCACCTCGATCGTTTCCGGGAAGCCCGGATACATGGCGGTGGTGGCCATCAGGTCACCGGGTGCACCATTGCCCAAAACCAACAGTGCGCTGACGTGGTCTTCGGTTTCCATCTGGTGCAAACGGGTTTGCCGCACCACCGAAGCGGTGACCGATTTCACCCCCACCAGCGCCTGAAACAGGTTCAGGGTGTGGATGGCTTGGGTCAGCAACACACCGCCGCCGTCGCGTGCCAATGTGCCCCGGCCCAGCTCGTTGTAATAGGCCTGCGAACGCCACCACGGCACACGCACCGATGCGGCCTGGATTTCACCCAGGCGTCCTGTGTCCAGCACCTGCTGAAGGGCCACCGATGCGGGACGAAACCGGTGCTGCAGCACCACCCCTGAATGCAGTCCGCTTTGCCGGGCCAGCGCGGCCAGTTGCTCAGACCGTTCAAGATTCAACTCAAGCGGTTTTTCGAGCAAGACATGTTTGCCTGCGGCAAAGCAGCGTTGGCAGATGTCCAAGTGGGTCGACGGTGGCGTGGCCACAATGACCGCTTGGACTTTTGGGTCAGCCAAGGCCTCGTCCAAGGTGCTGACCAAGCGCACCGGGCCGGTGTAAGGCCGGATGCGATCAGGGTGAGGTTGGCGCGTGACGGCATAGCGCAGGTCAATGCGCCCGCTCAGGTCTTGCAGGCTGCGCAGGTGCGGCTGGGTGGCCGCACCCAAGCCCACCAGGGCTATGCCCAGGCGCGCACTCATCAGCGGCCCGAGCCAATCTGGACCTGGTTGATTTGCGCTTGGGCTTTGACCAGGGATGGCACCAACTCCTGTCCATAGCCCAAGGCGCAAGCAGTGACCAGACTCTGGTGCACGCTGGTGCCGACCAATGAGGGTGCTTTCACGCTTTCGGTCAGGTGCACGTAGTACCGCAAGTCTTTCGACGCGTTGTTCAGTTCGAACTTCAGGCCGGTGTAGTCGCCATCCAGTGTTTTGGCCATGGCCTGAAACAAGCCTGAGTTGACCGCGCCGGCCGACACCACGCGCACCAGTTGCCCCACATCAATGCCCGCCTTGGCGCCCACGGCAAAGGCTTCGGCTGCCGCCGTCGTGATGGCTTGGCCCAGAAAGTTGTTCAGCAGCTTGATGACATGGGCTGCGCCCATCTCACCGACGTGGAAAATATTTTCGCAATAAGCCTTGAACACGGGCTCCAGGCGGGCAAAGACTTCGGGCGACGCGCCGACCATGGTGTTGAGTTTGCCGGCTTCGGCCTCCACGGGGGTGCGCGCCAATGGGGCATCGACCAGGGTCATGCCCGCAGCCTGGCAGCGGGCCGCCAGGCGTCGCGTGGAATCGGGCTCGCTGGTGGACGCGTCGATGACGACCAAGCCCGCGCGGGCCTGACTCAGCAAGCCGGCGGGGCCTTCCAAAGCGGCCTCGACCTGAGGTGAGCCGGTCACGCAAATGATGACCGCATCACAGGCCGTCAGATCGGCATGGCGCTCTACCAGTTTGGCGCCCGCGGCCAACAGGTCTTGCAAAGGCTCGCGCCGTGAATGCGCGGTCAGGGAGACCTGAAAACCCTTGGCCAACAAATTTTTGGCGATGCCGTGGCCCATCAAACCCGAGGCCCCTATAAAACCGATGTGTTTCATGCATTTCTTTCGTGTGATGAATCAAAAAATACCCATTCCAGGTGTATCCCGGGTGGCGCACGCAAAGGCGAACATGCCCGTGCGCAAGGTGGGGTTCAAGTTATCACTCTCAGCAGTGCAGGGACCAGCGCTTGGGGACACGTTGGAGACAGCTGGGCAGATGACTCATGGTTTTCCCCAAGGCTGTTGAGGGTGCTTTGGCCTAAAGTGAAAAGAGCAACACATGGAAGCTGTTGTTCCGATCAATACAGGAGACATAGAGATGAAAATTTTGAAACCTTTGCTGGGCGTGGTGCTCTCTTCGATCATGGCCTTGAGCGCGCACGCGCAACAAGCGGCCATCACATTGCACGGCGCCTCACAGTTTGGCGACGACCATGCCTTTACCAAAACCATGGTCAAGTTCGAAGAACTGGTCAAAAAATACTATGGCAAACCTGTTAACTTTGTTTTGCACAAAAACAGCGAACTGGGTTTGGAAAAAGATTACTTTGCCTACATGAACCAAGGCAAGGCGGTGGACTTTGCGATTGTGTCGCCAGCCCACATGTCCACCTTCTCCAAAGCAGCGCCCTTCATTGATGCGCCGTTTTTGTTCAGTGACCTGAACCACTGGAACAAGGTGTTGGACCAAGACATCCTCAAGCCGATTGCCGACGAAGTGGAGCAAAAAGCCGAAGTCAAATTGATCGGTTATGCCGGCGGCGGTGTGCGCAACATCTTCTCGAACAAATCTGCCGGTAATTTGGCCGACTTGAAAAACCTTAAGGTGCGCGTGCAAGGTGCACCCATCTGGAGCCGCACCTTTGGCGCGGTGGGCATGACCCCCACAGTCATCGCTTACAACGAGGTGTACAACGCCATCCAAAACGGCGTCATTCAAGCGGGTGAAAACGAAGCCGCTGGTGTGGAAGCCATGAAGTTTTTTGAAGTGGCTCCCAACATCCTGATGACCCGCCATGCCATCACCATTCGTCCCCTGTGCTTCTCCGTCAAGACGCTGAAAAAACTGCCTGCAGACCTGCAAGCAGCGATCGTGAAGGCAGGCAAGGAGGCGGGTGCTTTTGGTCGTCAGATCGAGTCGTCTGAAGACCAGGCCAAGCTCGACAAGTACGCCAAGGAAGGCAAGCTCAAGCAGGTGCCTTTCGCACAACGCGCTGAAATGCAAAAGCTGGTGGACCCGGTCATGGCGGCTTACGCCAAAGAGGTGGGTGCTGACGCCATCTACGCCAAGATCAACTCAATGAAGTGATGTGCATCCCAGGCGGCGGCCATGCGGCTGCTGCCTTGTGTTTGACCGTGCTCCCCAGAATTTGCCCATGAATAAATTGCTGCACTTGATCGACAGTTTTCTGTCGTTTCTATTGATCTTCGTGGTGTTGTTGTTGTTGGTGCCGGTGAGCCTGCAAATTTTTTCCAGATACACCGATGTCATTCCCAGGTACATGTGGACCGAGGAAATGAGCCGATTTTTCTTTATTTGGCTCATCATGCTGGGTGCCACCTTGGGCGTGCGAGAAAAAATGCACTTTGATGTGGATTTCTTACCGAAATTGTCAGCCAAGGTTGATCGCATCCTGCTCCGCTTGTGTCAGCTTTTCATGCTGATTTTCTCCGGTGTGATTTTTTACTGGGGCATTGAGTTCACCAAATTTGGCTGGAACCAGACATCCGAGTTGGCCGATATGCCGATGTGGTGGATTTTTATTGCTTGGCCGATTTCCGGCTTCTTGTGGATTGTCTTTTTGTTGCACCACATGTTCAGCAAGTCTGTGGGCGATGAAAGCGTGAACCAGGAGTCTGTCGTTTGACCTCCGCATTGTTTTCGCCAGGAATGGCCGCGATTGTCCTCTTTGGAGGTTTCTTTTTTCTTTTGGCGATCAGGGTTCCGGTGGCCTTTGCATTGGGCTTGGCTTCTTTGCCAGTCCTGTTGCTGGAGCCTCGGCTGTCACCGATGGTCTTGTTCAATGAGACGTTCAAAACCTACAACTCCTTCATTTTGTTGGCGGTGCCGTTTTTCCTTTTGACGGCCAACTTGATGAACGGCGGCGGCATCACGGTGCGCATGATGCGATTGTCGAGAGCGTTGGTGGGCCATTTCCCAGGCGGGTTGGCGCAGGTCAACGTATTGCTTTCGGTGTTTTTTGCGGGCATCTCGGGTTCGGCCAGTGCCGATGCGGCCGGGCAAGGCAAATTGTTCATCGAGGCACAGGTCAAAGAAGGCTATGACTTGTCGTTTTCGATCGCTGTCACGGCGGTCTCGTCTGTGCTGGCGGTGATCATTCCGCCGTCCATTCTCATGGTGGTTTGGGGGGGCGTGATCTCCACCTCGATTGGTGCGATGTATTTGGCGGGCATTGTGCCGGGCGTGCTGTTGTGCTTGGCCCAAATGGCCACCGTGCACGCTTATTCGGTCAAGCGCAATTACCCGGTCTACCCGCGTGCCAACTTCACTGAAATTGTCAAATCAACGCTTGTCGCTATTCCAGCCCTGCTCACCCCTGTGATCATCGTGGGGGGCATTTTGCTGGGCTGGTTCACGGCGACCGAGTCGGCAGCGGCGGCGGTGTTGTATGCCGCAGTGCTGTCCTTGTTGTTTTACCGCGAAATGGGTTTCAAGCAGTTCATGGCTGCCGTGTTGGACACCGGAAAATTGTCGGCCGTGGCATTGTTCTGTGTGGGCACAGCCTCGGTTTTTGGCTGGCTGTTGGCCTACTACCAAATTCCCAAAGCCTTGCTGACCAATGTTCAAGCTTGGGGCATGGACGTGATTGGCGTCGGTATTTTCATTGCGGTGGCCTTCCTGATTGTGGGCTGTTTTCTGGATGCGATTCCCGCCATCATCATCGTGGGCACCACCTTGCAACCTTTGGCCCAATCGGTGGACATGCATCCTGTGCACTTTGCCATCATCGGCATTTTGTCTTTGGCCTTTGGCTTGGTCACGCCACCTTATGGCATGTGCCTCTTGATTTGTTGCGCGGTGGCCAAGGTGCCGCTCAGGTATGCCTTGAAGGACACCATGATCATGGTGGTGCCCATGTTGGTGGTGTTGTTTGCGGTGATCGTCTTTCCTGAAATTGCTTTGTTTCTTCCGCGGATCTTTTCTCCCGAAATGATCAACTGACAAAAACCCATGCCATGCCTTTATTGACGCCGTTGAGTGATGTGTTGGGCGCCCGCATCGACGGGCTGGATCTGTCCGAGCCCTTGGATGCGGGACAAAGTCAGTGGTTGGCAGATGCCTTGCATCGGCATGGCTTCATCGTGCTGAAAAACCAGTCGTTGACGCCAGCCGAAATGGTGACATTTGCCAAACAATGGGGCAGGCCATCGCCCCATGTCATTGACACTTTTCACCACCCGCAAGATGCCCACATCCTGATCCTTTCAAATGTGTTCAAGGACGGCAAGCCCACGGGGCTGGTGGATGCGGGCACGTATTTCCACACCGATTATTCTTATCTGGACGATGTGGCACGCTGCACCATCTTGCATGCCCAAGACGTGCCGCCCGCGCCCAACGGCACCACCTTTGCCAACCAGGCCAAGGCCTATGCCGACCTGCCCTCGGGCATGAAAGAAAAAATCAAAGGCTTGGTGGTCAAGCACCACTATGGCAACCGCGACAACCTGGACAAACAATCCCGAAGCGTGGCGTCTGTGCTCAACGCCGAGCAAGCCCAAAGGGTCAGTTGGGTGCGTCACCCGCTGGTCAGGCCACACCCTTTCACCGGGCAGCCCGCGCTGTATGCGGTGAGCGGCAGCTCATTTGGGATTGAGGGCATGCCCGATGACGAGGCCCTGGACTTGTTGCGCGAACTGGCGGCACATGCCACACAAGAAGCCTATTGCTACACCAACAACTACGAAAACGGCGATGTCATCGTCTGGGACAACGCTTTGCTGTTGCACAGCGCGCCCTTGATCGACCTGACCCGACCACGCACCTTGTGGCGCGTGACCGTGCTCAACCCCCAAGGTCATTGAGCATCAGGGCATGTACTGTCCGCCGTTGACCTCGATGATCTGGCCGGTCACGTAGCCCGACATCTGTTCTGAGGCCAGGTACACAAAAGCACCCGCACATTCCTCTGCTGTTCCCAACCGGTTCATGGGAATCGTGGCCCTGAAGCCTTCGAGCATTTGCGG
>NZ_JBILQU010000155.1:0-4547 GCF_044373035.1 Limnohabitans sp.
GGTCCATTTGCAGGCGTTTTCGGTATGGATGGTCTCCCCTGCTGCAAACTGGCGCTGGCCACCGGGCCACTGCACCGTCACCGCGTGGCGCGCCTGCAGGTGCATTTCCACGCGCGATTGCGGCGCGTTGAAGCGCGACAGGTGCCACCAGTCGCGCACCGCAAAATTGCTGCCCACCAGCCGATTGATGTGCAACAACAAATTCAGGTCAAAGGCGGCCGTCACGCCCAATGCGTCGTCGTAGGCCGATTCAAGTTCGGCGGGGTCCTTGAGCAAATCCACGCCGATCAGCAAACCGCTGCCTGGCGCTGTTCCGCAGGCGCTGTGCAAGTTGCGCAAAAAGTCCAGCGCCTGTTCGGGCGTGAAGTTGCCGATGCTCGAGCCCGGGTAAAACAGCACACGCGGCTGCACCGGGTCGAGCGCCAGCTCAGCGGGCAGTGCCAGGCCGCTTGAAAAGTCCACGCCCAGACCCGCCATGGGCAAGCCGGGGTGCTGGCGTTGCAGCACGTCCAGCGCCTGGCGCACAAAGTCCACCGAAATGTCTACTGCCACATAGCGGCCTGCGCCCATGGGGCCGAGCAAGCGCCCGGCTTTTTCGCAATTGCCTGCACCCAGGTCGATCCAGCACGCACCGCGCGGCAGCTGAGAGGCCATGCTGGCGCTGTGCAACTGCATCAGTTGGGCCTCGGTCCGGGTCAGGTCGTACTCGGGCAGCTCGGTGATGGCCTCGAAAAGGCGCGAGCCCAGTGCGTCGTACAGGTATTTGGGCGAGGTGAAGGCCTGTGGGGCGCTCAGGCCTTGCAAGAGTTCTTGCGCCACGGCGGCGGCGTTGTGCTGGTACAGCTGGATGAATTGGGGCGTGCTCATGGAAGGATATTAAGCCAGTGTGCAAGCTGCAGGACGGTGCAGGTTTGGCCCTTGCAGCACGGGGTGCAAGGAATTCAGTGTGTAATCTCGGCTGTTTGTTTTTAGAAAAGCCACCATGACCCGCGCCTTCTTCTCCAAAATACTGTCCTCGGCCTGTGCTGCCTTGCTGGCCTTGTCGTTCATGAGCGCAGCCCAGGCCCAAACCACGCTGCGCGTGACCACCATCCCCGAAGAGGCGGCCACCGAGCAGGTGCGCAAGTTCACGCCCTTGGCTAATTACCTGGAAAAGCAGCTGGGCATGAAGGTGCAATTCACCCCCGTGACCGATTACCCCGCTGCCGTAGAGTCTTTGGTGAACAAAAAGGTGGACCTCGTCTGGTTCGGTGGCTTCACCTTTGTGCAAGCGAGCATCCGCTCGGGCGGCAAGATCGTGCCCATCGCCCAGCGCGAAGAAGACACGCGCTTTCAGTCGGTGTTCATCGCCAAGACCAACTCGGGCATCAAATCTTTGGCCGACATGAAGGGCAAGCAAGTGTCGTTCGGCTCGCAAAGCAGCACCTCGGGCCACCTGATGCCGCGCAGCTTTTTGCTGCAAGCCAACATCGACCCTGAAAAAGACTTCAAACGCATCGCCTACAGCGGTGCGCACGACGCCACCATTGCTTCTGTCGTTAGCGGCAAGGTCGATGCCGCGGCGCTGGACATCACGGTTTGGCGCAAGTTTGTTGCTGAGAACAAGGTCAACACGCAAGACGTGAACGTGTTCTTCACCACCGCGCCTTACTTCAATTACAACTGGTCGGTTCATGCCGACATGCCCGCCGATTTGCGCGAAAAAATCAAGGCCGCCTTGTTGGCCCTGAACCCCGCCAACCCCGAGCACGCTGAGATTTTGAAGCTCAACCGCTCGACCCGCTACATCTCCACCACGCCCGAGAACTACAAGGGCCTGGAGTCGGCCGCTCGCAGCGCAGGTCTGCTGTAAAAGCCTGAGCTGCACTGCGGTGAAGATCGAACTCTCGGCCCTGGAGGCGCGGCACCCGGCAGCCTTGGCGGGCGCGCCAGCGGCCTTGCGGGCTTTGAACCTGCGCTTTAGCGCAGGCGAGCAAGTGGCCATCATTGGCCCATCGGGCGCAGGCAAGACCACCTTGCTGCAGGTGCTGGCCTGTGCGCAGCGGCCCACCCAAGGCAGCTTGCAGTTGTCGGACGTGAACCCTTGGACACAATCGGCGGGCGCGCTGCGCCGTTTGCGCGGCCAGTTGTTTCTGGCCCCGCAGGTGCCGCCGTTGCCGCCGCGCCAACGCGTGGTGACCTCGGTGCTGGCCGGGCGTTTGCCCAGCATGGGCTTGTGGGCCAGTTTGCGCTCGCTGTTTTACCCGGCCGACATTCCTTCCGCCTACGAAGCTTTGGTGCACTTTGATTTGGGCGACAAATTGTTCGAACGGGTGGACCATTTGTCGGGTGGTGAGCGCCAGCGCGTGGGCCTGGCACGCGCCCTGCTGGCCCCTGCCAGCCTGTGGCTGATCGATGAGCCTTTGTCAGCACTTGACCCGATGCGCGCCCGCATGGCCATGACGGCCTTGGTGGGCTTGGCCGCCGAACGCCAAGTGACGCTGGTGGCCACCTTGCACCAAGTGGACATGGCCTTGGCGCACTTTCCGCGCATCATTGGGCTGCGCGATGGTCAGATGGTGTTTGACTTGCCTTCTGCACAAGTCAGCCGCGAGCACTTGGCCCACCTGTATGACCAGTACGAACACGAGCTGCGCGGCGAAGCGCCGATCGGGGTGGACGAGCCGGCCTCGGCAGCGACTGCGCCAGCTGTGATGCATTGCCGCTGACGCGGCCTGCGACCTGACCTCTGATCCCTGACCCTTCACACACGCTCGAACGCGACATGTCTGCCACCGTTTCCCGAATGCCCGACCCGCAGCCTGCTGGTTTGCCGCCGGCCAGCTCGCGCCCGGGTGCGCCTGTGCGAGACCCGGCTTTTTTGTCTCGGGTGTTTTGGCTGAGCCTGGCGCTGGTCTTGCTCTGGCCGCTCGGCGTGGCCACCGAGTTTCGGCCCTGGGTGCTGTGGGCGCCCGAGAACCGCAAGGTCACGGCCGATTTTGTGGCCAGCTTTTGGCCGCTGGTGCACAACGCCGAATTCATGGACATGGTGGTGCGCGAAACCTGGCGCACCGTGGCCATGGCCACCGCAGGCGTCACGCTGGCGCTGGTGCTGGCCGTGCCTTTGGGCCTGATGGCCACCCGGGTGTTGTCGCTGTCGGCCTTGTCGGGCCGCATGGACCGCTGGCCCGCTGTGGTGCGTTGGTGCGTGCGGGCCACATTGATCGTGCTGCGCAGCGTGCCCGAACTGGTGTGGGCGCTGGTGTTTGTGCGTGTGGTGGGTTTGGGGCCCACTGCGGGCGTGTTGGCGATTGCGCTGACCTACGGCGGCATGCTGGGCAAGGTGTATGCCGAAATTTTGGAAAGTGGCGAAAGCCACGCCACCCAAACCCTGATGCGCAACGGCAGTGGCCGCCTGCAGGCTTTTGTGTACGCGCTGCTGCCCAGCCATGCGGCTGAGTTAGCCTCTTACACGGTGTACCGCTGGGAATGCGCCATCCGATCATCCGTGGTGCTGGGCTTTGTGGGCGCGGGTGGCTTGGGCCAGCAACTGGACAACTCGATGAAGATGTTCAATGGCGGCGAAGTGGCCACCTTGCTGCTGGTGTTCATTGCCTTGGTGGCGCTGGCCGACCGAGTGAGCGCCTGGCTGCGAAAGGCTTTGGCATGAAACCCACGCCTTCGAACCCGGCCTCTGCCTTGGTCAACCGTGTTTCGCGTGAGGCGGCCAACCCGCCCTACAAATTACCCCCGCCCTTGTTTGACGCCCGCTGCCGCGCCTGCTGGTTCTCAGCGGCCTTGCTGGTGTTGGTGGTGGCCAGCTTTGTGTCGCTCGACTTGGATTGGTCGGCCTTTGCATCGATGGAAGCGGCGCGCAGCATGGGCCGCTTTGTGGCCGAGTTTTTCCCGCCCGATCTGTCGCCCGTGTTTGTCAACAAAGTGGCTTGGGCCGCTTGGGAAACCCTGGCCATGTCGGCGCTGGGCACCGTGATGGCCGCGGCGCTCGGCCTGGCGCTGGCAGTGCCCGCCAGCCGCATGTCCGCCCAAGACCCGGCTTGGCTGCGCAGCCCCACGCGCTGGTTGCTCAATGCCCTGCGCGCCATTCCTGAATTGGTGTGGGCCGCATTGCTGTTGATCTCTGCGGGCTTGGGCCCCATGGCGGGCACCTTGGCGCTGGCGCTGCACACCAGCGGCGTGCTGGGGCGGCTGTTTGCCGAGGCCATGGAGAACATCCCCACTGGCCCCGGTGACGCCTTGCGCACCCAGGGCGTGAGGCCGCTGCGCGTGTTCTTTTACGCCACTTTGCCCCAGGTCTTGCCGCAGCTCATGAGCTACACGCTCTACCGCTGGGAAAACAACATCCGCGCCGCCGCCGTGCTGGGCGTGGTGGGCGCGGGGGGCTTGGGCCAAATGCTGTCCTTCCACATGGGCCTGTTCCACATGAACAAAACCGCGACCATTTTGGGCGCCATGCTGCTCATGGTGGCGTGCGTGGATGCCTTGAGCTTTGCGGCCCGGCGCTGGTTGACACGGTAATGCGCTGAACTGTCTGCGTCTTGAGTTTGTAG
>NZ_JBILQU010000179.1:0-3490 GCF_044373035.1 Limnohabitans sp.
GCCCTGCAGGCACTCAAAGCGCTGGAACCGCTTCCAGCCGACATCGCCGCAGCCGCTATCTGATCGACCACGCAGGTCCGGGCCTCAGGCCAGCGCTTTTTCAAACTCCGACAAGCGTTTGTAGATCGATCGCAGCTCGGTGATGTCGGTCCAGCGCTCGATCAGGTAAGAAAACGCGTCATTGACCTTGCCAAAGGCGTTGCTCACTTGCTGGATCACCCCCAAAGTGATCAACCCCGTGAACAAGGAAGGCCCCATGAGCAAGAAGGGAAAAATCACCATCATCTGGCCGTAAAAGTTGCTCCACAGGTGAAAGTATGCGTAGTGGTTGAACAGCCGGAAATTGTTCAACCGGACCCCCATGAACAACTCCAGCACCGTGGGCAAATGCATGCGGCTGCGCTCGTCCTCGGCAAACACCAAGTCTTTGCGCAGCGCCGCCTCGGTCCTTTGGTTGTTGTACTCCAGCCCCGGCAAGCGAATGCCCACAAACCACGAAATGACGGTGCCGCCCAGCGCCGTGACCAATGCCACCCAAAACAACGAGCCCTCAAACTGCAACCAGGCAATGGCCATGCCTGCAGACAAGGCCCACAAAATCGGAATGAAGGACACCAGCGTGAGCAGCGCACGCACCAGCCCCAGGCCCAGGTTTTCGGTCTGGCGGGCAAAGCGCATGCAGTCTTCCTGAATTCGCTGCGAAGCACCCTCTACGTTGGCATCGGTGCCCTGCCAGCGCGGCAGGTAATCTTCGGTCATCGCCTGACGCCATCGAAAAGCGAAATGAGAAGCCAGATACGTCTCCAGGCTGCGCAGCAACATGAACGGAAAAGCAATCCACGCAAACTGCCACATGAAGCCCCAGAACTTCTCCAGCCCGCCAGATTGTTCGGGCTTTTGCAACAAGTCATAAAACTCGCCGTACCAAGCGTTGAGCTTGACGGTCTGCTGCACCGTGATGAAGACCAGTGCTACCAGCACGAACAAACCACCCCAGGCCCACAAGGCCCAGCGGCGTGAGAGAAAAAAACTGCGGAACATGGGCTCTTTCGTTCAGGGGTTGACGCTGTCGACCGTCTCGGTCTTGAAGTCGGCGGGCAGCACCACTTCGAGCAATTCCAGATCTTCGCTGTGCCCCAGTTCGCGATGCCGGATGCCTGACGGCTGGTGCACACACGAGCCAGCTTCCAGCCGAACCGCACCCTGGCCCTCATATTCAAACTCGATCCAGCCCTTGAGCACATAGACCAGCTGAAACTCGGTGTGATGCAAATGCGGCTGACTGGAAAAATCATGCCCCCCAGCGGCACGGATCACACTGGCCGTGACACGCCCTTGCGTGGCCTGATTCATGCCTAAATCACGGTACTCAAAAAACGAGCGCAGACCACGCTCGAACTGCGCATCTTTAGCGTGCGTCACCACAAAACCTTGCGTTGTCATCGGCATCTCCTAGGGGGTTCTCTGAAATCGAGCGAACCATCTTGCCTATCCTAAAGCCAAGTGGTAGGCATAGAATTTTTGATCCCGCTCCCAGCCCATGGATGCGTACAAAGACTGTGCTGGCAAGTTTTGTACGTTCGTGGTCAAGGACAAGCGCACAGCGCCCAGCTGTCGAGCATGGTCCGCAGCGGCTGTCAACAAAGCCTCGCCCACGCCCAAGCGCCTGGCCTTGGGGGCCACAAACAGATCATTGAGCACAAACACGCGCGCCATCGACACGGAAGAAAAGCTCGGATAAAGCTGGGTGAAACCCACAGCTTGCCCTTGTGACTCGGCCAACAGCACCACCGATTGACCATGCTCAAAGCGCGCCTGCAGAAAAGTCCGTGCAGCCACGCCATCGCTGGGCTGTCCATAAAACTGGCGATAAGCATCAAACAGGGTGACCACGGCATCGAGGTCGGCCAACACCGCTTGACGGATGGTGATTGAAGTCATGGTTTTTCCTTTTCTACTGCTTGAACGTTGTAGGCTCGCATGCCCGAGGCCACTTGCGAAGCCTCGGTGGTGTCGTCTGGGTAAAAACGGTAACTGGGGGCCACGATGGCGGATACGGACTGCACCTGAATGACCAGCACGCTTTGAATGGTGAAGCGTTGGCCGACCATGGCCAGCAGCGGTGCAGCCCAGTCGGTGAATTCCGCATCGGTGGCACGCACCTCGCGAGCGGTGCCTATGAGCTTGAAGCCCTTTTGCACGAACACATCGACAAAGCTCAAACACACTTGGGGGTGCTGCGCAATGTTGCGCGCACTGATGGGCGAAGCGATGTGGGCCACCACCACATGCAGGTCATCGGCAATGGTCCAGACTTCTTTGGGCGAGACGTTGGGTTGACCCTCGGCGTCCACCGTGGCCAGCCAGCACAGTACGCTGCGGCGGGCCGCTTCGCGGACAGATTCATTCAAAAGGGTCATGCGCACTCTCGGGGGTGAATCAAGCTCAGTGACGCCGCATCAGCGGCTATCCAAAAGGTCATTCTTCATCGTATCCCCTGATTTAATTTTGATTTAAAAAGTTTACATTTTTAAAATGCGACATCCGGCCAATTGAACCTGTATTTCATTTGCTCTGCTTGACTTCAATATTAACGTTACTACAATAAATGAACCGCCATGCACGTACTTTGGGACCCAAAAAAACGGCAATTCAATTTGGACAAGCACGGTTTGGACTTCATTGACGCCGTTGCAGTGCTGGAAAGCCTGTATCGCCTTGACGTTCAGAGCGTGCGAAACCGGGAGCTAAGGACCCAATCATTGGCCTACGTGTTCGATATGCTGGCGGTATTGACTGTGGTGCATGTCTCGCGAGAAAACTCGATAAGGATCATCAGCTTCAGACCCGCGAGTGAAATAGAAAGGACCGCCTACCATGACTGGCTTGAAAACGACTTCGATGACGCTCGCTGAGTTGCGTGAGGCCTCTGTGACGGGCAAAAGCAAGACGCTGAAAAACCGAGTCCAGACCGCTACTCCCTATGTATGGGACGGCGAGGATGAAGACGATCGACCGCTAACGCCAGAAGAAATGCAGGCGGGCATCGAGGCTTACCGCCGTCAACGCGGACGCCCCACAGGCAGCGACAAGGAGTCCACCACCATACGGTTTGACCGTGACGTGCTGGCCGCCTTTCGCGCTGGTGGCCCTGGCTGGCAAACCCGCATGAATGCTGCCTTGCGTGACTGGCTCAAATTACACACAGCAGCGTGAAGCAGATGGAGCGCTATCAGGCTTCTTTCAGCCTCAAGAAAACAGCCATGCGGTCAAGTTCATCGTCCAAAGCCATGGCAAAGGCCTTGTCTTTGGGAGCCACCCCCACAAAGCCCACGTCAGGCGTCAGCACACCTGACTTGGCACTGACGTTGGCCCAGCCTATGACCTGATCGCGCCAGAGCAAAGGCATGGCGTAGTGACCACGCACCCGCTTGGCGGCAGGGGTGTAGGCCTCAAAGCGGTAGGCCCAGCCCCACAGCTGCTCAAAACG
>NZ_JBILQU010000180.1:0-3486 GCF_044373035.1 Limnohabitans sp.
CTGAAGTCTGACATGATTGGCGCGATTATAAACAATCGCGCCAGTTTGGCAAGTTGGTTCAGCAAGCCACCCTTGATCTGTACATCAACAAACTTGATAACGTGACGGATGCGGTTTATTGATCAAGTTGTAGCGCAAGGCGCTACACACTACAATGCACGACTAATGATCAAGACATTTCGTCACAAGGGCCTGCAGCGCTTTTTCGAGACCGGCAGCAAGGCGGGCATTCAGGCTGCGCACTCTGCAAGGTTACGTCTTCAGTTGGCGGCTCTTGATCAAGCGGTCAAGCCCGAAGACCTCTCGGCGCCAGCATGGGGATTGCACCCCCTCAAGGGCGACTTGAAAGGTCATTGGGCCATCACCGTCAATGGCAACTGGCGCATGGTGTTCATGTTCGATGGAACGGACGCTGTGCTTGTGGACTACCTCGACTATCACTAAGGCCGTCATGACTCGCATGCACAACCCCCCGCACCCAGGGGAAGTCCTTCGGGAATATCTGGGCAATATCACCATCACCGAGGCCGCCGTCAAGCTGGGCGTCAACCGAGTCACGCTCTCGCGCGTGGTGTCTGGCGCATCCGGAGTCTCTGCCGACATGGCTTATCGCCTTGCGCAAGCCTTCGGCACCAGTGCCGAAATGTGGGCAGGCATGCAGATGCAACACGACCTTTATCAAGCGGGCAAGGTCAAGCGCCCCAAGATTGAGCGCTTGGCCGCTTGATCCGCAAGAATCCCCGGCCCTCAGGCCGGGAAATGAGCATGCCGTCACTTCCATAGCGCTACCACCTATAAAAATAAAAAAACTTTCAGTTACGATCCAATCTCACTTTGTGAGTACCAAATGGGTCTTAACTGGAACGAAATCAAATCCAGGGCATTGCTTTTCAGCAAAACCTGGGCCGATGCCTGCAACGAAGACAGCCATGC
This sequence comes from Limnohabitans sp., assembly GCF_044373035.1. Lineage (GTDB taxonomy): Bacteria > Pseudomonadota > Gammaproteobacteria > Burkholderiales > Burkholderiaceae_C > Limnohabitans_A. The sequence continues at coordinate 934 of NZ_JBILQU010000180.1, forward strand.
CAAGCCCTTTTGGATCGACTTCTTTGAAATCTTTGGCATCACCAACAAACGCGTTGCCACCTTCGAGCTGAACGTCAAAAAGCTCGGCGGTGCGCAGGGCTTTGTGGACCTGTTCTGGCCCGGCGTGCTGTTGGTGGAGCACAAGTCACGCGGCAAAAGCCTTGACGACGCGCTGGACCAGGCCATTGGCTACCTGCACAACCTGCCCGAACGCGACCTGCCCCAGCTGGTGGTGGTCTGCGACTTTGCCCGCTTTCGGGTGTGCCGCCTGGCCTCAGGCAAGACCCACGAGACGGTGGAGTTTGAACTCCAGCACCTGCACAAACACGTCAAGCTCTTTGGCCTGCTGGCAGGCTACAAGGTGCAAGACATCCAGGCTGAAGACCCGGTCAACATCAAAGCGGCTGAGCGCATGGGCCGCCTGCACGACGCCCTGAAAGCCAGCGGCTACAGCGGCCACGCGCTGGAGGTGCTGCTGGTGCGCCTGCTGTTTTGCCTGTTTGCCGACGACACCGGCATCTTTCAGCCCGCGCAATCGTTTCGCGACTTTGTCGAAGAACGCACCGCGCCCGATGGCTCAGACCTGGGGCCGCGCCTGGGGCAACTGTTTCAGGTGCTCAACACGCACGAGGGCCAGCGCAGCAAAAACATCGACGAGCAACTGGGCCAGTTTGCGTACATCAACGGCAAACTGTTTGAAGAAACCCTGCCCATGGCCGACTTCAGCACCGCCATGCGCGAAGCCCTGCTGGACGCCTGTGCGCTCGACTGGTCGGCCATCAGCCCCGCCATCTTTGGCAGCCTGTTCCAAAGCATCATGGACGACAAGGCCCGCCGCAACCTGGGGGCGCACTACACGTCTGAGGCCAACATCCTCAAGCTCATCAAGCCGCTGTTCTTGGACGAACTGCACGCCGAGTTTGAACGGGTGAAGGGCCACCGCAACAAGCTGTTTGAGTTTCACAAAAAGCTGCGGCAACTGACGTTTTTTGACCCCGCCTGCGGGTGCGGCAACTTCTTGGTGATCAGCTACCGCGAACTGCGCGAGCTGGAGCTGAAAGTGCTGCGGGCCGACCACGAACTGAGCGCCCACAAAGGCCAGCTGACGGTGGACGTCCATGCGCTGATTGGCGTGAACGTGGACCAGTTTTACGGCATAGAGATCGAAGAGTTTCCGGCGCAAATTGCGCAAGTGGCCCTGTGGCTGGTGGACCACCAAATGAACCTGCGCGTGAGCGTGGAGTTTGGCCTGTACTTTGCGCGCATCCCACTCAAAAGCACACCCGGCATCCGCCACGCCAACGCGCTGCGGCTGGACTGGAACGAGGTGCTGCCTGCGGAGCGGTGCACTTACTTGCTGGGCAATCCGCCGTTCTTGGGCAAGACCTACCAAAGCAAAGAACAAAAATCCGACCTGGCTGCCGTGATGCAAGGGATTCATGGCGCGGGGGATCTGGACTTTGTGTGCGGCTGGTATGTACTGGCCGCGCAGTACATGCAGAGCACCACAGACACGCAAGCCGCTTTTGTGTCGACCAACAGCATCACCCAAGGTGAACAAGTGGCCGTGCTCTGGGGTGAGATGCAGCGCCTGGGCATGCGCATCCACTTTGCACACCGCACATTCCAATGGACCAACGAGGCCAGCGGCAAAGCCGCTGTGCATTGCGTGATCGTGGGCTTTGGCCCCGAGGATCATGCGGTCAAAACCATCTACGAATACGAAGACATCAAAGGCCTGCCGCATGCGGTGCCCGTTAAGCGCATCAATGCGTATTTAGTGGATGCACCAGATGTGTTGCTGAACAAGCGCCGCACACCCATTTGCCAAGTGACCGAGATGACCAATGGCAGCAAACCCACAGATGGTGGGCATTTGCTGCTGGACGATGCCGAAAAAGAAAGCCTGATCAAGGCGGAACCAAAAGCCGCGCAATGGATTCGCCCGTTCATGGGCGCAGAAGAATTCATCAATAAAACAGCACGTTGGTGCCTGTGGTTGGTGGACTGCCCACCCAAAGAACTGCGGCTGATGCCAGAAGTCATGAAGCGCGTTCAAGCCGTGAAGGACATGCGCTTGGCCAGCACCAAAGCCGCGACTGTTGAGATGGCGGCAAGCCCTGCACTTTTCGGTGAACTGCGCCAACCAAAGACAAACTACTTGCTGATCCCCAGCGTGTCATCCGAGCGCCGCAAATATGTGCCCATCGGTTACATCGATCACCAAGTGATCGTGAGCAATCTGGTGTACGCCCTCCCAGATGCAACGCTGTTTCACTTCGGCGTCATGACCAGCGCCATGCACAACGCCTTCATGCGCTTCACCTGCGGGCGGCTAAAAAGTGATTTCCGCTACTCCAACACCATCGTCTACAACAACTACCCCTGGCCCGGCTTCGCTGGTGAGGCACTCAGCGACAAACACCGCAACGCCATCGAACAAGCCGCGCAATGCGTGCTCGACGCCCGCGCCCAATTTGCAGACGCCTCACTGGCCGACCTTTACGACCCACTGACCATGCCCCCGGCCCTGCTCAAGGCCCACCAAAAACT
>NZ_JBILQU010000181.1:0-3473 GCF_044373035.1 Limnohabitans sp.
TATGCTTCCTGCCTGGCTTTGCCCGTGGACTTGTTTTCATGGGCGACTACGCGGTGATTGGCCTTTCTCGCCCACGCAATAACAAAACGTTCGAAGGCCTGGCTCTGAACGAGCGGCTGGATGCCGAAGGTATCAGCGCGCAATGCGCGATCTGCATCGTCAATCTGCTGAGCGGGGATATCGAGCACCGGCTCGAAATTTCTGGCATTGTCGAGGAAATTTACGATGTCGCGCTCCTGCCGGGCGTTACGCGCCCTATGGCACTGGGCTTTCGCAGCGATGAAATCCGCCTTAAGATCAAGCCCGAAGCCCTGCCGGAAGCAACCCACCTATCGCTCTGACTTGCCCCGGGTTTCGTGGAGGCTCCACACTTTGAGAGGATGGCGCCATGGGCAAGAAATCAAACCGTTTTTCACCCGAAGTGCGCGAACACTCTGTTCGTATGGTGCCCGAACACCGCGTCGAGTACCCATCCCTTTGGGCCGCCATTGAGTCCATTGTTGTGTTGAGCACCCCATCCACGACAAGCCAACACCAAAAGGCACCCGCCATGTCAACTTGTACCACCACACGCGAGCCACAACATGCCGACCAGGCGCGGCTTACCCACCTGCAAAGGCTGGAGGCCGAGAGCATTCACATCATGCGCGAGGTGGTCGCCACCTGCGACAACCCGGTCATGCTCTACTCCATTGGCAAAGACAGCGCGGTCATGCTCCACCTGGCAATCAAAGCCTTCCACCCCGCCAAACTGCCTTTTCCGCTCATGCATATAGACACCGGCTGGAAGTTCAAAGACATGTATGCCTTTCGTGCACGCATGCAAGCGCAGCACGACTTCAAGCTGCTGGTTCACCAGAACCCAGAGGGGCTCAAGATGGGCATTAACCCCTTCACGCACGGCTCGCAAATGCATACTGACATCATGAAGACCCAAGGGCTCAAGCAGGCGCTGGACCACTACCAGTTTGACGCAGCCTTTGGCGGTGCCCGCCGCGACGAAGAAAAGTCTCGCGCCAAAGAGCGCATTTTTTCGTTCCGCAATGCCCAGCACCGCTGGGACCCCAAAAACCAGCGCCCCGAGCTCTGGAACATCTACAACACCCACAAGAACAAGGGCGAAAGCCTGCGCGTTTTCCCTATTTCAAACTGGACCGAGCTGGACATCTGGCAATACATTCACCTGGAAAGCATACCCATCGTGCCGCTGTATTTTGCCCAGGAGCGCCCCGTGGTGGAGCGCGACGGCGCGCTCATCATGGTGGACGACGACCGCATGCCGCTGCGCCCAGGCGAGGTGCCCATGCTGAAAAAGGTACGCTTTCGCACGCTGGGTTGCTACCCGCTCACCGGCGCGGTGGCGTCTGCGGCAGACACCTTGCCCGACATCATCCAGGAGATGCTGCTGACCAAAACATCTGAGCGACAGGGCCGGGTGATTGACCACGACGCAGCCGCGTCCATGGAAAAGAAAAAACAAGAGGGGTACTTCTGAATGTCACACATCAGCCCACTCATTGGCCAGGACATACAAGCCTACCTGCACAAGCACCAGCACAAGGGGCTGCTGCGCTTTATCACCTGTGGCAGCGTGGACGATGGCAAAAGCACCCTCATAGGACGACTGCTGTACGACGCCAAAATGATCTTTGAAGACCAGCTCAATGCGCTGGAGGCGGACAGCAAGCGCGTAGGCACTCAGGGGCAAGAAATTGACTTTGCGCTGCTGGTCGATGGCCTGGCGGCCGAGCGCGAGCAGGGCATCACCATCGACGTGGCCTACCGGTTCTTCTCGACCGACAAGCGCCAATTCATTGTTGCCGACACCCCTGGGCACGAGCAGTACACGCGCAACATGGTCACGGGCGCGTCCACAGCAGACGCAGCGGTGGTCTTGGTTGACGCACGCAAGGGCGTGCTCACGCAAACTCGGCGTCATAGCTACCTGCTCAAGCTTATGGGCATCCAGCAGGTGGTGCTGGCCATCAACAAGATGGACATGGTGGGCTACAGCCAAGCCACGTTTGACGCCATCAAACAGGATTACCTTGCCTTTGCGCAGCAACTGGGCGGCCTGCAAGTCACCAGCATACCCATGTCCGCCTTGCGCGGCGACAACATGACCGACCCAAGCCACCACATGCCGTGGTACCACGGCAGCACACTCATGGGCTTTCTGGAAACAGTCCAGATTGAGCAAGACCGGCTCAGCAAGTTGGCGTTTCGCATGCCCGTTCAGTGGGTCAACCGGCCCAACCAGGACTTTAGGGGCTTTTGTGGCACGGTGGCCTCTGGTGGCATCGCGGTGGGGCAGACCGTGCGGGTTCAGCCCAGCGGGCGCGAGGTGGCCGTGGCAAGCATTGTGACCATGGATGGCAACCTGCAAAGCGCCACCGCCGGTCAGGCCATTGCCCTCACCCTGGCGGCCGAGGTCGATGTATCGCGTGGCGACATGCTGTGCGCACCTCAGGCCCCAGCGGTGGTGGCTGACCAGTTTCAGGCCCATATCGTCTGGATGGCCGAAGATCCGCTGATGCCGGGACGCAACTACTGGCTCAAGTGCGGCACCCAGATGGTGAACGCCAGCGTGACCAAGATCAAACATGTGGTGAACGTGAACACCCTAGAGCGCATGGCTGCCGACAAGCTGGAGCTCAACGCCGTGGCAGAGTGCAACCTGGCTACCGACAAGGCGCTGGTGTTTGACAGCTACGCCAGCAACACCGCCACGGGCGGGTTTGTTTTGATAGACCGCATAACCAACCTGACGGTAGCCGCTGGCGTCATAGACCACGAGTTGCGCCGCGCACAAAACATACAACCGCAGCACTTTCAGATCAACAAGCAGGCCCGGGCCGAATTCAACAACCAAAAACCCTGTGTGCTGTGGTTGACCGGGCTGTCTGGCTCCGGAAAGAGCACCATTGCCAATGAGCTGGAAAAAGAGTTGTACCGGTTAGGCCACCGCACCTACGTGCTCGATGGCGACAACGTGCGCCATGGACTGAACAAAGACCTGGGCTTTACGCAGGAAGACCGTGTAGAAAACATCCGCCGGGTGGCCGAGGTGGCCAAGCTGATGGTGGACGCGGGCCTGATCGTGATATGCACTTTGATTTCACCCTACCGCGCTGACCGTGAGATGGCCAGGGCGCTCTTCCAAGAAGGGGAGTTCTTTGAAGTATTTGTGGACACGCCATTGGAAGTGTGCGAAGCACGTGACCCTAAGGGCCTTTACAAAAAAGCTCGCTCGGGTGAATTGAAAAACTTCACTGGCATTGATCAGCAGTATGAAAACCCAAAGGCCCCCGAGCTTCGAATATCAGCTGAGAACACGCCTCTGGATGTCATTGTCGGAAACTTGTTGGAGCTTGTGATTCATTCAACAGCAAAACCGGAAAAACTTCTGTAATTGAAGTATTCGCTCGACCAAAACGGTAGCGTTGACCCGCTCAAGCAAACCATTCATGGCC